>JABFXK010000051.1 GCA_013361785.1 Sphingomonas sp. | reverse complement strand
CGTGCTCAACCTGCTATCGAATGCGTTCAAGTTCACCTCGAAGGGCAGCGTAACATTCGCTGTACGCTGCGCCGAGAAGGGATGGAGCGCAAACCACCCGGCGCTGCGCAATGCCAGCCGCGCCATCGAGATCGCCGTCACCGACACCGGCATCGGCATCCCCGAAGAGAAGCAGAAGCTGATCTTCGAGCCGTTCCACCAGGCGGATGGAACGACGAGCCGGAAATATGGCGGCACTGGCCTCGGCCTGTCGATCAGCCGCGAGATCGCCCGGCTGCTCGGCGGCGAGCTGCGGGTGCGTTCGAATCCCGGCGAGGGTTCGACCTTCACACTCTATGTACCGCTCGAAGCCGAGGCGTCGGCAGTGGCGGAGGGTTCGCCGATCCGGCTCGAGAACAGCGGAGCAGTCGTTCCGACCGCGCTTCCAACCGGCTTCGAGGTCAGCGACGATCGCGACGATCTCGGCAAGGACCCGTTCGTGCTGATCGTCGAGGATGACGCGACCTTCGCGACCATCCTCCTCGACGCGGCCCATGAAGCCGGTTTGAAAGGTGTCGTTTCGACCGCTGGAGCCGGCACTCTGGCGATGGCGCGCAAGCTGCAGCCGAGCGCGATCTCGCTCGACCTCGGCCTGTCCGACATCGACGGATTTGTTCTGCTCGACCTGCTGAAGCACGATCCTGACACGGCCCAAGTTCCCATTCACGTGGTCTCCGGCGTCGATCGCAGCCAGGCGGTGATTCAGATGGGCGCCTTTGGAGTGACGGAGAAGCCGGCGGAGCGGGAGGAGCTCGTTCGCGTCTTCGGAGCTCTTCGGCAGGAAGCGGAGAAGAAGCCGCGCAAGCGCCGCAAGGCGGACAGCGCCGCACAATCGCGCCCGGTCCCGGAACTTGCCGGTGCAAAAGTGCTGATCGTCGACGACGATATCCGCAACATCTTCTCGCTGACGAGCGTTCTTGAAAGTTACGACGTGGAAGTGCTCCACGCCGAACGCGGGAAGGACGGCATTCTGATCCTCGAGCAGACCCCCGGCGTCGATGTCGCGCTGATCGACATCATGATGCCGGAGATGGATGGTTACGAGACGATGCAGCAGATCCGAAAGCGCGCCGCGCTTGCCGATCTGCCACTGATCGCGGTGACCGCCAAGGCGATGAAAGGCGACCGGCAGAAGTGCCTGGATGCCGGTGCTTCAGACTATATCGCCAAGCCCGTCGACATCGAGCTGCTGCTCGCGCTTCTCCGGGTGTGGATCGCGCGCGCTCGAGAGGCGCAATCCGCTGCGCCCGCCGTGGCGATGGCGGCCGCGGAGTAGGCGATGAACGGTCCGGTCGGAGAAATTCCCGTGGTGTTGCGCGCCGCAGAGGAGGAGGAGCAGGCGATCGCCGATCCGGAGACCGAGCGCGCGCGAGTGCTTCTGGTCGACGACGACGAGCGCAATCTGCTCGCCGTCGCGACCGTGCTCGAAGACTTGGGTGAAGTGGTCCTCGCCCGCTCGGGCGAGGAGGCGCTTCGCCACCTGCTGAAGGGCGAGTTCGCGGTCATCCTGCTCGACGTCTACATGCCGGGCATGGACGGCTACGAGACCGCCCAAATCATCCGCAGCCGCGATCAGACCAAGGGCATTCCGATCGTCTTCCTGTCGGCGGTGAACAAGGAAGCCGAGCATCTGCTGCGCGGCTATTCGATGGGTGCTGTCGACTATGTGTTCAAGCCGGTCGACCCGGTGATCCTGCGATCCAAGGTCGCCGTGTTCGTGGAACTGTTCGAAAAATCGAAAGAGGTCGAGCACAAGGCCCGACATGAGCAGGCGCTGCTCGACGCCAATCTTCGCGCCAATGCCGAACGCCTGCGGGTCGAGCAGGAGCTTCGCCGGGCCGAGCAGCGCCAGGCGGTGGTCATTCAGTCGCTGCCGATGGTGCTCTACCTCGAACCCTACGATTCCAAGCGCAGGGTGCCGAATTACATCACCGGCGATATCGAGGCGATCACCGGCTTCACCTATGATCAGCTGGCGAGCGATCCTCAGATGTGGATCGACCGACTTCACCCGGACGATCGGATCAAGGTCATCGCGGGCCTCGAAGCTCGGAGCAAATCGGGGAAGATGTCGCTGGAATACCGCTGGCAATGCGCCGACGGCACTTTCAAGCATTTCCTCGACCAGGCGGTACTGTTGAAGGATCCGCAGGGCCATCCGATCGAATTCGCCGGCACGATCACCGACGTCAGCGACCAACGATCCCTCGAAAGCCAGCTGGTTCAGGCGCAGAAGATGGATGCGATCGGCAAGCTGACGGGCGGGATCGCGCACGATTTCAACAATCTCCTCGCGGCCGTGATCGGCGGCCTCAGCGTGATCGAACGGCGGACGCAGCTGGAACCGGAGCAGCAGCGGGTGCTGGACATGACGAGGCGCGCCGCTGAGCAGGGAAGCGAACTGGTTCGGCGACTGCTCGCTTTCGCCCGACGGCAGCGGCTCGAGCCCCATCCGGTCGATTTGCAATCGCTGCGCGAAGCGATTGTCGACCTCCTGACCCATACGCTCGGTGGCCTCATGAATTTCGAATGGCGCATCGCCGATAACGTGTGGAGGGTGTTCGCCGACCAGGCGCAGCTCGAACTCGCGCTGATGAACCTGATCATCAACGCTCGCGACGCGATGCCGGCGGGCGGAACCGTCACCATCTCAGCTGAGAACCGAAAGCTAGGGGATGACGAGCTGCCGGGCATTGCTGCCGGTGACTACGTCCGCCTGGCGGTCGACGACAGCGGCACGGGAATCCCCCGCGAACATCTCGAAAAGGTGATGGAGCCGTTCTTCACCACCAAGGAAGTCGGCAAGGGCAGCGGTCTTGGCCTCAGCATGGTTTACGGCTTCGCCAAGCAGTCGAACGGAGCGTTTCGTCTCGACAGCGAGCCGGACAAGGGGACTACCGCCGAACTGTGGCTCCCGCGCGCTCCCGAACAGAAGAAGAAGCAAAAGCCCACTGCAGGCGAAGAGCTTCGGCCGACCTTCTCGCGAGCCTTGCGCATCCTTCTCGTCGACGATCATGAGGAGGTCAGGAGCACGACGGCGGCCATGCTTTGCGATTTCGGCCACGAGGTCGTCGAAGCGGCGACCGGCGCCGAGGCCCTGCTCGCGCTCAAGGCCGATTGCAAATACGACCTGATGATCACCGATTATGCGATGCCGCACGTCTCCGGCGCCGAATTCCTGCGTGAGGCGCGAACCTTGTGCCCGGGCGTGCCGGCGCTGATGATCACCGGCTATGCCGATGCGGATGCGATCAGTGATCGACCAGAGGCGGTCGAAGTGCTTCTGAAGCCGTTCACTCCGCACAAGCTCGAGCAAGCTATTGCTCGGATCGCTGATACGGAGATTGCCGCGGAATAGGCGTTCAGCTCAATTGCCCGCATTGCCGATTGGCCGGCACCGCCACATCCATCTTCTTGGGCCGGGGCAGGTTCAGCGCAGCCATGATCGCGGTGAACTCGTCGACGCTTTTGCCTCCGCCAAGCCGCGGATTACGGTCCCGCTCCTGCCCGACGCTGCTCACTCGCCGCTGCTGATAGTCGTGACCCGGATAGACGAGCGTGTCCGCAGGGAGCGAGAAGAGCTTGTCGTGAACTGACCGGTACAAGGTCGCCGAGTCGCCGTTCTGGAAGTCGGTCCGCCCGCATCCGTCGATGAGAAGCGCATCTCCGGTGAAGACCCGTCCGACGGCCCCTTCATCCACCAAATAGCAATGGTGGTCGTCGGTATGCCCGGGCGTATAGAGCGGATTGAGCTCCAGCGTTCCGATGCGGATCGCCTCGCCTTCTCTTATCGGCACGTCGGCGTGAGCGGCACCGCTCTTCTCCGGCAAGGCGCATTTGCAGCCGGTGCGCTCGCGAAGCCGTGATGCGCCGGTGACGTGATCGGCATGAATGTGAGTCTCCACGGTCAGTCGGAGCGTCAGCCCGAGCGCCTCCAGCTCCTCGAGATCGCGATCGAGCATCTCGACCACCGGATCGATCAGCGCTGCCTCACGCGTCTGCTCGCAACCGATCAGATAGGTGTACGTGGACGATTGCGGCTCGAAGAGCTGACGAAAGAGCATCGCATCCCCCTTGCCGAGACAATGCTTTGTAGCCCATCGGCAGGCTCATGAACATTTGCGTTGTCGGAGCGGGAGCGATCGGCGGCTGGATTGCGGCGCGGCTTGCGCTTGCCGGCAATGACGTCTCGGTCGTCGCGCGTGACGAGACTCTGACGGCGATTGACACGCAGGGCCTGCACATCACGGATGCGGGCGACACGCGCTGCGTCGCCGTTGCGACAGCGAGTGATCCTGCGGCTTTGGGCGTGCAGGACGTCCTCGTGCTCGCGGTCAAAGCCCCGGCACTACCGGAAATCGCCTCCAGTCTCGAAGCGCTGATCGGCCCGAAAACCCAGATTGTGCCGATGCTCAATGGCGTGCCCTGGTGGTTCACCGACGACCCGCTCTGGTCCGTCGATCCCGACGCGGGAATCCGCGACGCGATTCCCGTCGAACAGGTCGTCGGCTGCGTCGTTCACGCGAGCTGCTTCAGGACCGCGCCCAATCACGTGACGGTGAAGCACGCCGAAAAGCTGATCCTCGGCGAACCGGACGGCGGCTCGAGCGAGCGTGTCGAGCGGCTCTGCAGCCTGTTCGAGAATGCCGGCATCCACTGCCAGGCGAGCGACAATGTGCGGCGCGCGATCTGGTACAAATTGTGGGGCAATGCGACGATCAATCCACTGTCGGCGCTGACCCGCTCGACTGCCGACAAGCTGCTCAACCAGTCAATTGTCCGCGAGTTCATGGCCCAAGCGATGGACGAGCTCGCCCGCGTAGGCGCAGCGATCGATTGCCCGATCAGCGAGAGCGCCGAAGACCGGATGGCGGTGACCGCCCGCCTCGGCGCGTTCAAATCGTCGATGCTCCAGGACGTCGAGGCCGGGCGGCCGATCGAGCTCGAGGCTCTGCTCGGCGCGCCGCGGGAGATTGCCGAACGGGTCAATGTCGCCACGCCGCAGCTCGACCGGATTTACGCGATGACGCGGTTGATGGCCGAGAATCTGGGACTGCTTTAGTCGGCCCCGACTACTCTGCCGACGCATTCGCCGAAGCCAATGCGAACCGCGCCCTCGCCTTCGCACCACGCCCGCAACGTCAGTTCGTCACCGTCCTCGAGGAAGCTGCGCGTTTCCCCCGTCGGAAGCTCCACCGGCTGCTTGCCGCCGCGGCTGATCTCCAGGAGCGAGCCGAGACCGTGGTCGCTGTCGGTCGACAGCGTCCCCGTGCCGATGAGGTCGCCAGGCTGAAGATTGCAGCCGTTCGAACTATGGTGGGCGACGATCTGCGCCGCGCTCCAGTACATTGCGGCATCGGCCGAGCCGCGTGAAAGGATGTGGGGAGCAACCCCCTCTTGGCGCATCTTTTCGGTCGAAAGCGTGACATCGAGCTGAATCGCAAGCGCTCCGCTCTTTCGATCGTTCGCGTCGTCGAGATACGGAAGCGGCTTGGGATCGCCTGCGGCGCGCGGGGGCATTGGTTTGCGGAACGGCGCGAGCGCTTGGGGGCTAACGACCCATGGGCTGACGCTGGTCAGGAAATTCTTGGCGAGAAATGGTCCGAGCGGCTGATATTCCCACGCCTGAATGTCGCGCGCCGACCAGTCGTTGAGCACGCAATAGCCCGCAATGTGATCGCCCGCTTCGCCGATCGGGATCGGCGATCCAAGCTCATTGCCTTCGCCGATCCAGATCCCGAGCTCGAGCTCATAATCGAGACGGCGGCTCGGGCCATATTCCGGCGCGTCCGCATCCGGCGGCTTGCGCTGTCCGTTGGGCCGAATCACCGGCTCGCCCGAAACCCGCACCGAGCTCGCCCGACCGTGATAGCCGATCGGCACATATTTGTAGTTGGGCAGCAGCGGATTGTCGGGCCTGAACTGCTTTCCGACATTGGTCGCGTGGTGGATGCCGACATAGAAGTCCGTGTAGTCGCCGACCACGCACGGCAAATGCATGCGGACCTCGGTCTGGCCGATCAGCTCCGGTTCTACCTCGTCGCGGTATTTTTCGTCCGACAGCAGCTCGATGAGGCGCAGACGGAGCGCACGTTCGGCCTCCGGTCCGCGGGCAAGCCATGCATTCAGGACCGGCTGGCCGAGGTCCCCTCGCCACTCCTCGTCGAGGAGGTCGGCGATTGCGACCAGGTCGAGCACATAATCGCCGATCGCGACTCCGGCGCGGCGGCGGCGCTCGCCGACCGAGAAGATGCCGAGCGGCAGGTTCTGGATCGGGAAATCGCTGCCCTGAGCGCTGTCGATCCAGCTGGTGAGCGCCGGATCGTTGGTTTCGTCAATCACGGCAGTTTCGCCTTGGGAAAGCCGGCCCATGCTTCGTCATAATCAGGCTGCGCATGTTCGAGCGCATAAGCCGTTGGGCGGTAGGGCCAGCAAGTCTCGACCATGAAGGCCATCGTGCCTTCGATTTTCACCGGCTTGAGCTCGGCTTCGCTCGCCTTGCGCCAGCTGTCGAGGTCCGGCCCATGGCCGCTCATGAGGTTGTGCAGGCTTAAGCCGCCCGGCGCGAAGCCTTCCGCCTTCGCATCATAAGCGCCGTGGATCAGGCCCATCGCTTCGCTCATCACGTTGCGGTGGAACCAGGGCGGCCGGAACGTGTCCTCCGCGACCATCCACCGCGGCGGAAAGATCACGAAGTCGGCATTGGCGCGGCCCGGCACGTTGCTCGGGCTCGTCAGCACGGTGAAGATCGACGGGTCGGGATGGTCGAAGCTCACGGTGTTGATCACGTTGAAGCGGGAGAGGTCATAGCGGTACGGCGCGTAATTGCCGTGCCATGCGACCACGTCGAGCGGCGAATGGTCGAGCGTCGTGGTCCAGAGATGGCCGAGCGACTTCTGCACCACCTCGGTCGGATCGTCCTCGTCCTCGAACCAGGCGACCGGCGCTTCGAAATCGCGCGGGTTCGCAAGACCGTTGGAGCCGATCGGGCCGAGCTCAGGAAGACGGAACGGCAGCCCGTAATTCTCCGCGACATAGCCGCGAGCCTCGCCCTCAAGCAGGCGCACTCGGAACTTGAGGCCGCGCGGGATGACGCCAATGCTTCCGGCCGGGAGCTCGAGACGACCGAGCTCTGTCTGCAGCTCTATTCCGCCCTGCTGCGGGACAATCACCAGCTCGCCGTCGGCATTGACGAACACGCGCCGGTCCATGCTCCTGGTCGCGCGATAGACGTGCACCGCGCAGCCCTCGAGCTCCTCCGGCTTGCACGCGTGGAGCATGGTCGCGAGACCATCGACAAAGTCCGTGCCTTCGGGAAGCTGCGGCGGATTCCACCGCAGGCGATTGGGCGCGAGCGGCTCTTCCGACGGCGAAGCCGCGAACAGCGGCGCGCCTTCGTAAGCGACGAACGGCCGATGGTCCGCCGTCGGCCGCATACGGTATAGCCACGAGCGGCGATTCTCGTGCCGCGGCGAGGTGAAGGAGCTGCCGGACAGCTGCTCGGTATAGAGGCCGAAGGCCGGGCGTTGCGGCGAGTTGCGGCCCTTGGGCAGCGCGCCGTCGACTGCCTCGCTTTCGAAATGGCCGCCGAAACCGGTCTGATAGCGCATCGGCGGGGGTTACTTCCTCGCGCGGCCAAAAACAAACGGGCGCGGCCCCAGTGGGAGACCGCGCCCGCGCCCGGGCGGGGACTCGCTACCCGC
>JABFXK010000182.1 GCA_013361785.1 Sphingomonas sp. | reverse complement strand
CAGAAAGGCGGGTGGACCAGGTCGATGCCATGGTCGAACACATTGCCCCATTTGGAGGAGGCGCCGGTGCAGCGGGCGAGCTTCCCATCGACCGTGTCGAGGACCATGAAGCCGAAGCCGGACAGGATTCCGAGCCAATAGCTCCCGATCCAGAACAACCAGAAAGCAAGGAGGCACAGCACTGCGCCGACACAAGTGATCATGTTGGGCGAAAGTCCGGCCCGCGCGGCCCAGCGCGTCAGGTAGAAAGCCGGCTTGCGCCACAGGTACAGCGTCAGTGCGTCGGTCACGCCTTTGTAGGCAGCGTCGTAGGCTGCGCGCTCGACCGGCTCCGGATCCTTCGGGTCGAGCGGCAGGACGAACGGCCGTTCGCGCTTACTCAGCGCCTTGTTCTCGATTTCGGCGGTTTCCACAGCTTCGTAGCCATCAATCGGGCTGCCCTTCTCGATCGCGGTTGCGACAGCGACAGGGTCCTCGCCCGCCGGAACGTGCGCCAACACCGGCTTCCCGCCAAGAGTCAGCACCGTCTTCGGGCGATTGCGCATCTCCTTTAGCCATGCCGGGTCCCAGCCGTAGGCCATGCTCGCCAGCAGCGTGGCGCGTCCGGGCTGCGGCGTGTCCACGCACTCGAACCCCGCATTCGTCGCCAGACGGCATGCGCGCTCCTTCGCGTCCATCCCGAAGGGGAGCGCCGGATTGCTTCCGACCAGGACGAACAGCAGGGGCGCATCGCTTGCCATGGTCGTCGCATAAAGGCGCAGGACTCGGCAGGGAAGGGGGCCGGCGCCGCATCCCTTTGCCCTCTTCACTTGCCCAGAACAGCCATTTCGCGCATCAATCCGCCGCGCATGGCCGAGGTGACCGACCAGGAGACGGATCAGCGGCACGGCTCGGTGTACCGGGTCGCGGGCGCTATCACCATTTCGCGCGCCGCGACGACCCAGCGCGAGATCGACGCTCTACCCGATCCGCTCACCATCGATCTCAGCGACATCGAGCGCATGGACACGGTCGGCGCATGGATCATCTACCGCACGGTCCGCGACCGCGGCGCCAAGGTGATCGGCGCCAGCCGCGACGAAGTCAGCCTGCTGAAGCAGGTCGGTGAATTCGACAAACCGGCGCAAGTCGTTCCCGACGAACGGCACAATTTCATTGCCGGCCTCCGCGAGCTCGGCGAGTGGGTTTCCGAAGCCGGCGTGACCTTGGTCGGGCTGTTGGGCTTTTTTGGCGCGACCCTGATCGGTTTCGCCAATGTCATCCGCCGCCCGCGCCGCTTCCGCGTCAACGCGGTGGTCCAGCGGTTCGACGTGGTCGGCGTCCGGGCACTCGGCATCATCGGGCTGATGAGCTTCCTCATCGGTATCGTCATCGCCCAGCAGGGCTCGGTGCAGCTCGCCCAGTTCGGCGCCGAGGTTTACACCATCAACCTGATCGGCCGGATCACGGTGCGGGAGCTTGGCACGTTGATGACGGCGATCATGGTCGCGGGCCGTTCTGGCTCCGCCTTCGCGGCGCAGCTCGGGACGATGAAGATCACCGAGGAGATCGATGCCATGCGCACGATTGGCGTTTCGCCGGTCGAGGCGCTGGTGATACCGCGGATCATCGCCGCGGTGGTGATGATGCCGCTGCTCGCCTTCTGGGCGATGCTTCTGTCGCTGATCGGCGGCGGCGTCTTCGTCTGGCTCGACCTCGGGATTCCGCCGATTACCTATATTCAGCGCCTCAACGAGGTGATCCCGCTTACCGACATGTGGGTCGGGATCATCAAGGCGCCCGTCTTCGGATTCATCATTGCGCTCGCCGGCTGCTTCCAGGGAATGTTGGTCGAGGGCAATAGCGAGGAGGTCGGGACCCGCACGACCACCGCCGTAGTTCAGTCGATCTTCCTCGTCATCGTGCTCGATGCGATCTTCGCCGTCTTCTTCAGCTCGATCGGTTGGGTATGACCGATCGGAACGGCCGCCAGCCGATCATCACCGTCAGGGGCCTGCGCAACGCCTTCGGCGAC
>JABFXK010000144.1 GCA_013361785.1 Sphingomonas sp. | reverse complement strand
CGGGCATCGACGTCCATCGGCGCCACTCGGGCGTGGAGCTTCGAATCGTGATGGCGCAGGCGAAGCGCGGCGGAATCGGCGGCGCCGCGCGCCTCGGCCACGAGCTTGGGCTCGAGCGCCGGGCCGGGCGAAGCCACGCGCGCCGTCTTGCCCGAGGCGGCAGCCATATCCGAGGCGAAGACCACCTCGACTTCGGGATCTTTCGCAATTGCTCGGGCGGCGCCCGCGAGAGCGCGCCTGAACAGATCGATCCGTTCAGCCACTTAGGCTTTTCCGACGACGCTTTCGGGAAGGTCCTCGCCGAACACGCGCTGGTAATATTCGGCAATCAGCGGACGCTCGGCCTCGTCGCACTTGTTGAGGAAGCTGACGCGAAAAGCGTAGCCGAGGTCGCCGAAGATGTGTGCGTTCTGCGCCCAGCTGATCACGGTCCGCGGGCTCATCACGGTGGAGATATCGCCATTGATGAACCCCTGGCGCGACAGCTCGGCGACCTTGATCATCTTCTCGACGATCTGCTTGCCGTCCGGATCGTCATATTCGCCGGACTTGGCGAGCACGATCTGCGCCTCGACCGCGGCGGGTAGGTAATTAAGCGTCGTGACGATGTTCCAGCGGTCCATCTGGCCCTGATTGATCGCCTGGGTACCGTGATAGAGACCGGTGGTATCGCCGAGACCGACCGTGTTGGTCGTGGCGAACAGCCGGAACCACGGGTTCGGCCGGATCACGCGATTCTGGTCGAGCAAGGTGAGCTTGCCCTCGGCTTCGAGGACGCGCTGGATCACGAACATGACATCGGGCCGCCCGGCATCATATTCGTCGAATACGAGTGCGACGGGGTGCTGCAGCGCCCAGGGAAGCAGGCCCTCGCGGAATTCGGTGACCTGCTGGCCGTCGCGAAGCACGATCGCGTCGCGGCCGACGAGGTCGATTCGGCTGATGTGCGCGTCGAGGTTGATCCGGATCATCGGCCAGTTGAGCCGGGCCGCCACCTGCTCGATGTGGGTCGACTTGCCGGTGCCGTGATAGCCCTGGACCATCACGCGCCGATTCTTGGCGAAGCCGGCGCAGATCGCGAGCGTGGTGTTGGGATCGAAGACGTACGTAGGGTCGAGGTCGGGGACGCGCTCGTCGGCCTCACTGAATGCCGGCACCTCCATGTCCGAATCGACACCGAAGGCGTCGCGCACCTTCACCACCTTGTCGGGCGCGGCCATCAGCGTCTCGCTCCGGCTTTCAGGGTTCACATTGGCTAGATCGGTCATAGGAAATGCGCCTTAGGGGAAGGGCGTTCGGGCCTCAATCTCGGCTGACCTTTTCGGGCAGCGGAAAGAGCGTGACGAAACGCCTTGCGAGCGCAATATCTCCCTCGACGCCGATCGTTTCAAGCGGTGCGCCGCCGTAGATGACTCCGGCGAGCGCTGCCGGCACGGCGGTGAACACGACATCGCAATCCGCGATCTCGCCCCGCTGAATGTCGAGGACGCCGTTGCGGAGGACGGCCACATAGCTGGTTTCACCGAGGCGAAAGCCAAGCCTGCCTTTCAGATCGCCGGCGCGCGTCGGATCGATCATCGTCTCCAGCGACATCATGATCGCGACATGGCTGATCGGAAGCGTCGGATCGTGCAGCGGGCTTCGCGCGGCCCACCGGCCGAGGCGGGCGATCACAGGCGCGGCTTCAAGGCCCCAGTCCGTCGCTTCGTAGACCTGCACGGACGCAGGCGGGGGCAATTTGGCCTTCCTGATGATGCCCCGCTGCTCGAGATCGCTCAGCCGCTGCGTCAGCACGTTGGCGCTGATCCCCGTAAGGTCGGCTTTCAACTCGGAGAAGCGCCGCGGCCCGTAAGCGAGCTCGCGCACGATCAACATCGACCAGCGCTCACCAATGAGTTCGAGCGCGTGCGCGAGGCCGCAGGCATCGTCGTAGATGCGTTTTTGCTGTTTAGTTACTTTTTCTAACTGCACGGTTGCAATTTATAACTTTGTAGCGCAAAAGGCAAGCGAATCGAGTCGGAGGAGAGAGAAAAATGACCCGGATGATCTTCGTGAACCTGCCGGTCAGCGACCTTCAGCAGTCCCGCGCCTTCCTTGAGGCGCTCGGCGCGGTGAACGAACCCAGGTTCACCGACGAGACCGCCGCCTGCATGACTCTGAGCGACAGCATCCACGTGATGCTCCTGGCGCACGACAAGTTCAGTCAGTTCACGCCGCGGCCTATCGCCGACGCCCGCACCGGGTCCGAAGTGCTCCTGTGCCTGTCCTCCGACAGCCGAGAAAGCGTCGACTCGACGCTTGAACGAGCCGTAGCGGCCGGCGGTACTGCTGATCCAAGCCCGAAACAGGACTATGGGGTGATGTACGGGCGTAGCGTTGCCGATCCGGATGGGCACATCTGGGAGATCATGTGGATGGACGCAGCCGCTGCCGAGCGCGGCGCCGACGCTGTCCAGGAAGCGATTGCGACTGCGGTCTGAGGGGAGCGCCAACCATGTCTATCAACCCGAATGCCCAGATCGAGATCACCGCGTTCGCCTGGGTTCCGGAATTCGCGCACGGACTCGTCCGTGACCTGCGTGCCCGCTGGGCGCTCGAAGAAGCTGGACTCGACTACCGCGTGCGCCTCCTGGGACAGGAACGGCCGGACGGCTATCTTAAGCAACATCCGTTCGATCAGGTGCCGTTCTTCGATGACGGCGTTGTGCAGATCTTCGAGACGGGCGCGATCGTCCAATACATCGGCGAGAAAAGCGAAACGCTTCTACCGCGCGATCCGCAGGGGAAATATCGCGCAATTCAGTGGACCTATGCGGCGCTCAACAGCGTGGAGCCCGCGGTGCAGCAGCGGGTGCTGCTCGACGCATTCTACGGCGACCAGGAATGGGCCAGGCTGAGGAAGCCGAGCGCCGACGAGTTCGCCCGGCTGAAGCTCAGGCGCGTGTCCGACCGGCTCGCCGATAACGACTGGCTCGAAGGCGATCGATTCACCATCGGAGACCTGATGATGGTGACCGTGTTGAGGCTCGCTGCACGCGGCGAGCTGCTGTCGGAGACGCCCAATCTCATCGATTATGTGAAGCGTGGCGAGGCGCGCCCGGCGTTCCAGCGCGCCCTGCAAGACCAGCTCGCGGTGTTCCGCGAGCACGAACCGCAAGGAGAGGCAGCATGACCTACTTCGAAGGATTCATTACTCCGGTGCCCGCAACGAAGCGGGAGGATTATCTTCGCCATGCCGGCAAGTTCACGCCGATGGCGCAGCAGTTCGGCATCCGGCGGATGGTCGAGAGCTGGGCCGACGAGGTTCCGCACGGGACGGTCACCGACTTCTACCGCGCGGTCCAGGCAAAGGACGACGAGACGGTCGTCTTCTCCTTCTTCGAATATCCCTCGAAGAAGGAGCGCGACGCGGCGAACGAGAAGTTCATGAGCGATACCGCCATGGCCGACATGATGAAGGACATGCCATTCGACGCGAAGCGCATGATCATGGGCGGTTTCGAGTCGATCCTCGACAGCGGCGAGGGCGGCGGAGGCTATGTCAACGGCTTCATCGCGCCGGTGCCGAATGACAACAAGGACGCCTACATTCAGATGAACGAGCGCCACGCTTCCATCTTCCGCGAATATGGAGCGCTCCGCTACGCCCAGGCATGGGGCGACGATGTACCCGACGGCAAGCTCACCGACTTCCGTCGCGCGGTGAAGGCGGAGCCGAACGAGACAGTGGTCTTCGCCTTCATAGAATGGCCGTCGAAGCAGGTGAACGACGCCGCCTGGGACAAGATCATGAAGGACGAGCGGATGCAGCCGGGCGAAGCGCCCTTCGATGGAAAGCGCATGTTCTGGGGCGGGTTCGAAGTGATCGTGGACACGGCCTCAGATCCGCGGATCGCGGCCGCCGCGTCTGCCATACCAGCCTGACGGCGCTTCAAACCTGCTGATCACGGAAGGATAAGGAAATGACCGACGTCCGCACTCCCGAAGCGCCGGCGTCGGCGCAGAGCAACCGCACGGGTCCGAATCCCGAAGGCGACTTCATCTGGTACGAGCTGATGACCCCGGATCCGGAAGGGTCAAAAGCCTTTTACGATGGCGTCGTCGGCTGGGAGATCGGCGGGGAAGGGCCGCCCGAATATGGCGGATACCGGATGATCGGGTCGAACGGCGGCTTTGCCGGCGGCGTGTTGCCGATCACCGCCGACATGCAGCAGCACGGCGCCCGGCCGACATGGCTCGGCTACCTCCACGTCCAAGACGTGGATGCGAAGCTCGAGTCTGTCGAGGCCGCCGGCGGACGGGCGCTGATGCCTGGCACCGACATTCCTAATGTCGGCCGGATCGCGATGGTGGCCGACCCGCAGGGCGCTCCGTTCTACGTCATGAAGCCGATCCCGCCGGAAGGACGCGAGAACGAGCCGAGCACCGTCTTCTCGCCGACCGCCCAGGGCCGCTGCGCCTGGAACGAGCTTTCGACCAGCGACCCGCTCGCGGCGCGGCGCTTCTACGGCGACCAGTTCGGCTGGACGACGGAGAAGTTCATGCCGATGGGCGAACATGGCGAATACCGCTTCATCGATCATCATGGGCTGACGCTGGGCGCGATCGCCGGATCGATGGGCGGGCAGCCGCCGCACTGGCGGTTCTACTTCCGGGTGCCTTCGGTTTCGAAAGCGAAAGAGACCGCTGAAGCCAATGGCGGAAAGATCCTGAATGGACCGATGGAGGTGCCCGACGGCGATCACATTATCATCGGCATCGATCCCCAGGGCGCCGAGTTCGCGCTCGTAGGCGGTGCTTGAGGAGGCGACAATGTCTGACAAGCTGATTACCTGTGTCTGGTTCGACAAAGGCGAGGCGCGCAAGGCCGCGGAATTCTACGCGTCCGTCTTTCCTGACAGCCACGTCGGCCCGGCGCACGGCGCCGCGTCCGATTATCCCGGCGGAAGCGAGGGCGACGAGCTGACGGTCGAGTTCACCGTGCTCGGGCGGCCATTCGTCGGCCTCAACGGGGGCCCGAACTTCAAGCCGAACCAGGCGATCAGCTTCATGGTCCTGACTGACAGCCAGGAGGAGACCGACCGCTACTGGAACGCGATCACGCGAAACGGCGGCGAAGAGAGCATGTGCGGCTGGTGCAAGGATCGCTGGGGTTTCTCGTGGCAGATCACGCCCCGGCGGCTCCTCGAGCTCACCAGCGAGCGCGGCGAGCGGGGCAAGCGCGCATTCCAGGCGATGATGACGATGCACAAGATCGACATCGCCACGATCGAAGCGGCTGCCGAAGGCGTCGATGCGTAAGCTCACGGGCGCGATCTTCCAGTCGCTCGACAGCGTCATCCAGGCGCCCGGCGGCCCCGACGAGGACCCGACCAGCGGCTTCCGCTACGGCGGCTGGGTCGCGCCCCACTGGGACGAGGACATGGGCCCGTTCGAGGGCATCATCATGGGCGAGTACGACCTGCTGCTGGGTAAGCGCACTTACGAGATCTTCGCCGCTTACTGGCCGTACAACCAGGACAATCCGATCGGAGAGAAATTCCAGCGCATCAACAAATATGTGCTGACCGATTCGGACGAGCCGCTGACGTGGGAGAACAGTCGTAAGCTGTCGGGAAACACCGCCGACGCCGTCGCCGAGCTCAAGAACAGCGGTGGCCGCGACCTGCTGATCCAGGGGAGCAGTACGCTCTATCCGCCGCTGCTCTCGGCGCGTTTGATCGACCGGCTGGTCCTGATCACCTTCCCGATCGTGCTCGGCAAAGGCAAGCGTCTGTTCGACGGCTCGGAAGAGGCTGGCGCCATGAAGCTCGTCGACGATTTCATCTCGGCCAAGGGCGTAGTCATCACGAGCTACGAGCCTGCCGGCGAAGTTCCGACCGGAAGCTTCGTGACCAAAGATCCGAGCAAGGAGGAGCTGGAGCGGCGCCAGAAAATCGAAGCGGGCACCTGGTGAGCCTCGTTCTCTTCGGACACCCATTCTCGTCCTACACATGGAAGGTCCTGATCCCGCTCTACGCGGACGGAACCGAGTTCGACTTCAGGCAGGTTCCCGAGAATGAAGAGAATTACGACGAGCTCAAACGGATCTGGCCGTTCGGCAAATTTCCGCTGCTCCTCGACAATGGTCAGCCGGTGATCGAGACGACCTGCATCATCGAACATCTCCAGGCGCACCATCCCGGACAGAACATATGGATTCCCGACGGCGAGCTTGGCCGCCGAGTCCGGTTCCTCGACCGCTTCTTCGATCTGCACGTGCAGGGCAACATGCAGCCGGCAGTCAACCACGCGCTGAGGCCGGAAGGCATGGGCGACGCTTACGGTGCGGATCAGGGGCGCAAGAACCTGCACATCGCCTACGATTGGCTCGAGGCGAACTTGCCCGATGACGGCTGGGCCGCAGGCGCCAGTTTCACGCTTGCCGATTGCGCCGCCGCGCCAGCCCTCTTCTACGCCGACTGGGTGGAGGAGATCGGCGAGAACCGGCCGAAACTCAAAGCCTATCGCGCACGGCTGCTCGCAAATCCGGTGGTGGCGCGGGTCGTCGACGAGGCTCGGCCTTACCGGCCCTATTTCCCGCTTGGCGCTCCTGACCGCGATTGAGCGAACGCCGCCGATTTCCTCAGCGTCTGATAAGCCCCGATGACTTCGCCGAGCCGCCGCTCGTGACTTCGGTCGCCGCCGTTCTTGTCGGGGTGGTAGCGGCGGACGAGATTCGAGTAACGCTGGCGCACTTGGTGCCGGTCCGCGTCCTCGCCGAGGCCTAGGACCGACAGCGCCCGCTGTTCCGACTTGCTGAACCGCGACGGCTTCGCTCGCTCGCGGATATTGCCGAAACGGCCGGAAATGGCATCGAGCGGATCGGCAAAGTCGCTCCACCTCGGCGGTGGGTCGGCGCCGTTAGCGGCAAACTGGCGGCTCGGCCGGTCCCATCCGGCCAGCGGGTGCTGGGCGCGGGTGATCTCGTCGGGGCTCATGCCTTCGAAGAAATTATACTTGGCGTTGTGCTCGCGGACGTGGTCGAGGCAGAGGAATCGCCAGTTGCCCGGCCCATCGAAATTGGCAGGCTGAAGCGGCGCCTTGAACTCGCCGGGCGCAGTGCAGCCGGGGACCGCGCATCGCGCGCGCGCCCCCTCGACGCGTCCATGGAAACGCGCGGGCTTCATGGCCGCGGTCTCGGCCACTCGAGCGCGACGCTTTCGCCTGGTGCAAGCGCCCTCCACCGGGCCGCAAAATCGGAAATCTGCGTCCTAATCCTTGCGACGGCCGGCTCACCCATCGGCGCCGCGGGCACGAGCGACTGCTCGCACCCGGCATTCGCCATGGCGATGATCCCAGCAGGATCACCCGCCCCACCGCTCCAATGATCGGCCTCGAAAGCTTCGACGATCCGTTCCGCCTGGATCGCGGTCACGAAATCGGCGGCGGGGACTTGCGCGCGCTTGGCGCTGGAGTGGCCGGCGGCCTTGGCGATCTCCTGGACTTCCTCCGGGTGATGACCGGAATTCACCAAGCCCCAGAATCCGCGGTCGAAGCCAAGCTCGCTCTCCACCGCATAATGAACATAGTCGTGCGGGATCGGGCCCTTGTGCGGGAACTGAGTGGACGCGCGAGAGCCGTCGGCCCGCTCCATGTCGAGCCGATCTTCCCGTTCGCCCTTGGTGATCGTGATCCGCATGCTGTCCTTCGAAATCAGCCCCTCTATATAAGGGCGATGGACGAGGCTTCTACCGGGCCGGTCGCGACTGAAATGCTGCGGCGGCTCAATTCAGCGCTTTCGCCGGCGCGGATCGATCTGGTCGACGACAGCGAGCAGCACCGCGGCCACGGCGGCTACAATCCCGCAGGCGAG
>JABFXK010000171.1 GCA_013361785.1 Sphingomonas sp. | reverse complement strand
ACCAGGGCATCCGCCCGGCCATTAACGTCGGCCTCTCGGTCAGCCGCGTTGGTTCGGCCGCACAGACCAAGGCGATGAAGAAGGTCGCCGGCTCGATCAAGCTGGAGCTCGCCCAGTACCGCGAGATGGCTGCGTTCGCGCAGTTCGGCTCCGACCTCGACGCGACGACGCAGAAGCTGCTCGCCCGCGGCGCTCGCCTGACGGAGCTGCTCAAGCAGCCGCAGTATCAGCCGATGCCGGTCGAGGAGCAGGTCGCGTCGATCTTCGCCGGCACGCAGGGCTTCCTCGACAGCGTCGATGTGAAGGACGTGGTTCGATACGAAGCGGCGATGCTGAGCTTCCTCCGCTCGGACAAGCCGGAGATCCTCGCCAAGATCCGCGATACCAAGACGCTCGACGACGACACCGCCGCCGCCCTCAAGGATGCGCTCGGCCAGTTCGGGAAGCAGTTCGCCTAAAATGGCGTCGCTCAAGGCCCTCAAGATCCGCATCGGCTCGGTCAAGTCGACGCAGAAGATCACCAAGGCGATGAAGATGGTCGCCGCGGCGAAGCTGCGCCGTGCCCAGCAGAATGCCGAGGCGGGACGTCCTTATTCGTCGCGCATGACCGAAGTCGTCCAGTCGCTCGCCTCGCGGGTGACGGCCGGGCCGCAGGCTCCAAAACTGCTTGCCGGCACGGGCAAAGACGCAGTCCACCTGATCGTTCTCGCGACTGCCGACCGCGGCCTCGCCGGAGCGTTCAGCAGCAACGTCGTTCGCGCCGCCCGTCGCCGCGCCGACGATCTGATTTCGCAAGGAAAGACGGTCCTGTTCTACATCGTCGGCCGCAAGGGCCGTCCGGTGATCCAGCGCCTCTACCCGAAAAGCATCATCGCCCAATATGATACGAGCGCGATGAAGGCGCCGACCTATGCCGACGCGCAGGGAATCGCAAAAGACCTCATCGACCGCTACATCACCGACGGCATCGACGTGGTTCATCTCGCTTATGCCCATTTCCGCTCGACGCTGGTGCAGGAACCGACGATCGACCAGATCATCCCTGTCGTTCCGCGCCAGGGCGAAGCCACCCCGCAAGCGAAGACAGGCGCTCCGGCGGCAGTCGAATATGAGCCGGATGAGGAAGACATCCTCAATGACCTGCTGCCGCGCAACATTGCCGTCCAGGTCTACCGGGCGCTGCTCGAGAACCAGGCCGGCTTCTACGGATCGCAGATGACCGCAATGGACAATGCGACCCGCAACGCGGGCGACATGATCAACCGCCTGTCGATCCAATACAACCGCCAGCGCCAGGCGGCGATCACCACCGAGCTCGTCGAAATCATTTCGGGCGCCGAGGCGCTCTAACCAGAGTTGAAGGCAAGGAAGACTGACATGGCCACCGCAGCCACCGACACGAAGCCCCGCAAGAAAGCCGCTCCCAAGGCTGCAGCGCCCAGGACGACGGCGCCCGCGCAGACGAGCAACCTCACCGGCCGCGTTGCCCAGGTGATCGGCGCAGTCGTCGACGTCGCCTTCGAAGGCGAGCTCCCGCCGATCCTCTCCGCGCTGGAAACCGACAACCAGGGCAATCGCCTGGTGCTCGAGGTCGCGCAGCACCTCGGCGAGAATGTCGTCCGCACGATCGCGATGGACTCGACCGACGGCCTCACCCGCGGCCAGGTCGTCAATGCGACAGGTTCGCAGATCCGGGTGCCGGTTGGTCCCAAGACGCTGGGCCGGATCATGAACGTCATCGGCGAGCCGATCGACGAGCGCGGCCCGATCGGAAGCGACCGCACCGCGCCGATCCACGCCGAAGCGCCGGCATTCGTCGACCAGTCGACCGAAGCCTCGATCCTGGTCACCGGGATCAAGGTCATCGACCTCCTCGCCCCTTACGCAAAGGGCGGCAAGATCGGGCTGTTCGGCGGCGCCGGAGTGGGCAAGACCGTGCTCATCCAGGAGCTGATCAACAATATCGCCAAGGGCCACGGCGGCGTCAGCGTCTTCGCCGGGGTCGGCGAGCGCACCCGCGAAGGCAACGACCTCTAT
>JABFXK010000015.1 GCA_013361785.1 Sphingomonas sp. | reverse complement strand
CCAGGTCGCGAAAGACCAGCTCGGCGATTTCTACCGGCACGATCTCACGGCAGCAGGAGTCGAGTTCATCACACCCGCGGCCGACGTCGGCCAACCGACTGCCCGCTCGATGTTCCTGGTCACTCCGGACGGTCACCGGACGATGAACACCTTTCTCGGCGCTGCGCAGCACCTGCCCAGACAAGCGCTCGACGAGCAGCAGATCAGCAATGCGGCAATTCTCTACCTCGAGGGCTATCTGTGGGACCCCGAAACCCCGCGCTATGCGATGGTCCGCGCGATCGAGATTGCCCGCGAGGCCGGGCGGAAGGTCGCGTTCACCCTTTCCGACATGTTCTGTGTCGACCGCCACCGCGACGGCTTCAACCAGCTGCTCGATCAGCGCCGGATCGACATCCTCTTCGCCAACCAGGCTGAGGTCGAGGCGCTAGCCGGCGTGGCACACTTTGAAAGTGCGGTCGCCGCGATCGCGCCGAAGGTCGAGACGCTCGTCGTCACGCGAAGCGAGGACGGCGCGCTTGCGGTCCGCAACGGCGAGCGCGCCGATATCGAGGCGGAGCCGATTGACGAGCTGGTCGACACCACCGGCGCCGGCGACTTGTTCGCCGCCGGCTTCCTGCTCGGGACGGCGCGCCGCAAGAGCCTCGAAGCTTCGCTGCGTCTCGGCGCGGTATCGGCCGCCGAGGTCATTCAGCTTTATGGCGCGCGCCCCGAGAAGGATCTCCGGGCGCTCGCTGGAGAACTGGCTGCCTAGCCGCGCTCGGCGGCACTGCCGGGCGCCGGCGCTCCCGGCATCGGCGGTACCGCCGTCGGCGGTGCCTCGGCGTCCAGTTCCGGCACTTCAATCGTGCCTCGTCCGACATGGCTGCGGCTGCGCGAATAGGCAAAATAGATCACCAGGCCGATCGCGCCCCAGCCGACGAGCACAAGTTTCGAGGCCATGTCGAGCGCCGCGTAGAGAACGATGCAGCCAATGACGGCAAGCGGCCCCACGAGCCACACCACGGGCGTCCGGAAGTTCCGTTTGCGGGCGGGATCCTTGATGCGCAGGACCATCACGGCAATGGCGACCATGGCGAAGGCGAACAGGGTCCCCGAGTTTGAGTAATCAGCCAGGCTGCCGACCGGCAGAAGGCCGGCAAAGATCAGCGCAAAGAGGCCCGTTACCGCCGTCACGAAATATGGCGTCTTGAACGTCGGGTGGACCCTGGAAAAGGCGGCGGGCAGCAAACCGTCACGTGCCATCGTGAAGAATACGCGAGTCTGGCCGAACATCATCATCAGCACGACCGAGGGAAGCGCAATAATGGCTGCCAGGCCGACGAGGTAGCCAACCACCGGATATCCGATCGTTTGCAGGACGTGCACAAGGGCGTGCTTCGAACAGACCAGCGGTTCAACCGCGCCGCTCGAGACGATCGCAGCGCAGCGGCCTGCCATCTCGGGCGACCCCGGAGCAAGGAAGGCGCCGGACGTCGATGTCACCGGCTGCGCGCCCACCGTTCCAGTGGCGCCTGCAGCGACGAGCAGGTAAGTGAGAGTGCAGATCAACAGGCTGCCGATCAGTCCGATCGGAACATTGCGCTGCGGATTCACGGTCTCTTCCGCCGCAGTCGATACGGCGTCGAAGCCGACGTAGGCGAAGAAGATCGATGCGGCGGCCCCGACATAGCCCGTTCCGCTCGACAGGTTTCCAAACCCGGTCGGAGTGAAGGGGTGGAAGTTGGAGCCTTTGATCAACGGCAGGGTCAATATGATGAACGCGGTGAGAGCAGTGAGCTTGACCACGACCAGGGCGGCGTTGACCATCGCGCTTTCGGTCGTTCCCTTGATCAGGAGGGCGGTAACGCAAAGCACGACGAAGATCGCCGGAAGGTTGATGAGCCCCCCATCGCGCGCTGCCGCCAGCAGGACCGGTGTTGCCATAGCTCCGAGTGCTAGCGCGACCTAGGCCATCAGGCCATCGGCGTTGCTGATCAATGCCGGGAAATGAAATCCACTGTCGCTAAGCGCGCAAACGACTTGGTTCGCCCAGCCG
>JABFXK010000142.1 GCA_013361785.1 Sphingomonas sp. | reverse complement strand
ACCTGCTGGGCAGGCTTTGCCGGTTCGGAGAACTTTTCGCCGGGATAGCTGAACTTCAGCGCGTACATCGGCGTGGTCCGCCGGTCGCCGGCCACCAGGTCGAACATATAGGTGCGTCGGTCCGTCACCACCGTCATGTTCGTACGGCTATGGGCATTCAGAGGCTTCACGAAGAGAAGGCTCGCGCGGCGATTGGGCGTGATCTGCCATGCCGCGGAATCACCGACTGCGACGTTTTCGATCCGCTCGTCGGGAGCGAACTCGATCGTCGACTGGATCCCCGGCCTGCCGAGGACCCGGACGATC
The DNA here is from genome assembly GCA_013361785.1 of Sphingomonas sp. Taxonomy (GTDB): domain Bacteria; phylum Pseudomonadota; class Alphaproteobacteria; order Sphingomonadales; family Sphingomonadaceae; genus Sphingomicrobium. Next base: position 1,735 of record JABFXK010000142.1, on the reverse strand, counting down.
TGGTCGGAGCTATAGGCCAGGGAGCGGATGCGGTTGTCGGAAGCAGCGACGGCGCTGGTAGACAGGAGAATCGCAAACGCGGCAAAACTAAGCTTGCGGATCATCGCACCATCTCTTTCGAACTGTTGGCGGAAGCACCGGCGACGCGGGGGTGAAGATAGCGAAGCTGGCCGCGCGCATCGCTCGGCCCGGCAAGCGCGAGCTGCGGCTGAGGCGCCATGGCACGCGGCTGCAGCGCGGATTGCACGGCCATGTGACGGTCGGACGGCATCGCCTCGAGACTGGCAACGGCGCTCCGGACGCGGTCCGATCCGACCGGCGTCGACGCGGCGGCGGGTGCGGCGACCGCTGGATTCAGCGGGCGCTCCTGATGGCTCATCATCGGCCCGGCCGCAGACCGCGACATCAATGCCGAAGCCCTGCCCAGCCGCCAGCTGCGGGTCAGCGTTCCTGCGACCTTGAAGATCAGCAGCATCAGCGACAGGTAAATGATCGAGGCGAAGAGGATCGAAACGGCGATCCTCAGCGGGATATCTCCGCCATTATCGGCAAGCGCAGCGATCATTGGCGCGATCGCGACCAGTGCGCCGCTTCCCATCACGACCGTGAGAAGCGGAACGAATGCGAACATCGCGACGCTTTTCAGCCAGCCTTCGAACAGGCCGCGCGTGCCGTCGAAGAGTGCGAGCACAATGAAGACAGGACCGAGGATCATGAGCGCGGCAAGCGCCAGCCGGCAGACCACCAGCACGCCGACGGTGCCGAGAAGCAGGATCAGTCCGGCGATCGAGAGGATATTTGCCGACGATGCGAAACCCGGCGTGGGTACGGCGGCCGGTTTGATGTTGCTGACGGCGTCGGTGATCGCAGCGAAGAGGCCGTCAAGCTGCTGGGCGAAGAGGGCGGTTGCCGATCCCTTCGTCCCGATGAGGACGCTGGCAATCTCGTCCGGAGCGCCGGTCGCGAGGTTCCACACTACCGACTGATAGGCGATCCACGAGGTCGCGAAGGTGAGGACGAGGCCGAGCGTCATCATTCGGGGCGTCAGCACCGACAGGCGCAGCGCCGACCGGCCAGTGAGGAGGTTGAATGCAAGCAGCGCGATATAGAGCGTGAGGATGATGGTGAGCGCGGTCTGGAAACTGCCGTGCGCGCCGAACAGCCGGCCAAAGGACATCGCCGTCGCGTCGCTCGCCAGGCAATCGACCTTCTGCAGCGCGTCGCCGACGCCTGCCGGGCCTTCGGCCCCAAAGGGCGCGCACTGGTTCATTCCGCGGCTTCCAGCCAAAAGTCGTCCGCGGGCGGCGTACCGGGCCAGGACGAGCGGGTCAGCATCGGGTACCAGACCGAGGGTTCATCGCCGACCGCCGCACGGATCTCGTCCAACCGCCGAACCGTCGTTTCGCGGCCCGAGAGAATTGTCAGGAGATCCGGCATGCCATTGAGATCGAGCCGGACGACGACCGAACGATTCGCCTGGCGCACGAGGAAAGAGCGGCTGTGCGCCGGGAGCGACCGGATGAATTCGAACTCCTGGCCGCTAAGGCCGAAGCCCTTGCAATAATGCTCCTCGCGCGCCTTCTGATTGGGCATGAAGATCGCGGTCGCGGTCTGCTCGACGATCGCCGAGGCGATCGAGCTGTCGAGCGCGTCGGCCGCCGACTGAGTGGCGAAGCCGATCATCGCGTTGCGCTTTCTCAAGGTCTTCATCCAGTTACGGATGCGGCTTGCGAAC
>JABFXK010000238.1 GCA_013361785.1 Sphingomonas sp. | reverse complement strand
TGCTGAGGAGCCGCAAGGGCGACGCGCTTATCGCCGAATATACGAAGCCGTTGATCTACGACCCGCCGCGCCAGCTCGACATATTCGGATCCGCCGCGGCTTATTTCGGCCTCGACCAGCTGCCTGGCGCGCAGAATATCGTCAGTCCGAAGGATCTCAGGACGGCAGAAGTCGGCCTTAAATATACCAACACCACCAAGGCGCTGGGCGGTGTCGATCACGAGAAGGGCATCGAGGGACGGATCGCCCTCGGCACGGATCAGGCACAGGGGCAGTGGTTCCCTCGTCTCTATGGCGGCTTGAGCGGGGGCACGGCCCTGCCCTTCCCCAACAGCTCGGTCTGGCTTTACGGCTGGGCCGGTATGGTCGGCGGCCCGCGCTTGAGTCCGGTCGCCGCTTATTATCTCGGCGCGTTCCGCAACAACTATGTCGATAATCGCCCTGAGAAGCGATACCGCGAGCTCGAGAGCTTTCCCGGCTTCGACATCGACGAGATCGCCGCTCGCAAGTTCGCCAAGGTCACGGGGGAAGTGAACCTCCCGCCCGTGCGCTTCGCCGAGCTCGGGACTCCCGCATTTTACCTGAGCTACATCCGTCCGGCGGTGTTTGCTGGGTCAATGAGAACCGAGGCGCAGGATGGTAGCGGTCATCGCTATTACGACGTCGGGACGCAATTCGACCTCGCCTTTACCGTTGCTCTGCGCCTTACGATGGTCTTTTCCGTCGGCGCGGCGCACGGGTGGGAGGACGGCCATTCGCGCAAGACCGAGTGGCTCGCGTCGCTGAAGATCATGTGATGGCGAACCTGCTCGCGGAGTCCGTCCACTGGGGCCTCGCGCTGGTGCCGGTCCTGGTCATGCTCGCCATTTTCATCTGGCTCGACGCGTTCAAGCTGATGAGTCTCGGCGAAATCCTGATCCTGCTCGTGCTCGGCGGACTTGCGGCCATCGCCGCCTACCCGATCAGTGGCCGCTTCCTCGATCAGCTGCCGATCGGCTTCTCCAACTACAGCCGCTTCGTGGCGCCTTGGATCGAGGAAGCGCTCAAAGCGATCGTCATGATCCTGCTCTTCCGCTTCAACCGCATCGGCTACAAGCTCGACGCGGTGATCTCCGGCTTCGCCATCGGCGCCGGCTTCTCGGTCGTCGAGAACGTCATCTATCTGACGATCTTTCCCTTCTACGGCACGGGCACCTGGCTGGTGCGCGGCCTCGGTACAGCGGTCATGCACGGCACCACGCTCGCGCTGCTCGCCGCGATTGCGCACGAACTCGCCGAGCGCGAGACTCGCGAGGCTTCGGGCGAGTTTGACTTCCACCTCTGGTGGTTTCTTCCAGGCTATCTCCTGGCGGTTGCGATCCACACCACCTTCAACCAGTTCCCCGACCGGCCGCTCCTCGCAATGATGGGTGCGATCGTCTTCGCGCCCCTCGCGCTGATCGCGATCTTCAACTTCGGCACGGCAGAGGCGGAGCGCTGGCTGACCGCGGAAAATGCCGAGCACCGCAAGCAGGTTGAAACCCTCCGCTCCGGTCAGTGGCCGGACAGTCCGGCCGGCAACAAGATCGCCGCACTCGCCGAACGCGTGGGGCCGGAATCGGCCGAGCGCATCCGCCGTTATTGGCAGCTCCAGGCCTGGCTCGTCGCCGAGGCTGAGGAAACGATGATGGAGGAAGCTGCCGGCGATGCCGAGTTCGACGCCGGCGAGATCCGTTCCACGCTCGCGGAGCTGGACGGCCTCAAGCGCGCGCTAGGCCGAAGCACCTTCACAGCGCTCAACGCTCTCCTCCCCTTCAGCCGCAACGATTATTGGGAGCTGTCCGAGCTCAAGCAGCGCTTGGGCCGCCATTGACGATCGGGTAGAACAGACGCCGGAGGGCGTGGCAACAGGAGGCGCAAATGCCGGAATATGTGATCGAACGCGATATGCCCGGGGTCGGCAAGCTTGGGGCTTCCGATCTCAAGGCGGCCTCGCAGACCTCATGCTCGGTACTTTGCGATCTTGGACCGCAGATCCAGTGGGTCCACAGCTATGTGACCGATAACAAAATCTACTGCATCTACCGCGCTGCCAATGAGGAGCTTATCCGCGAGCACGCGCAGCGCGGCGGCTTTCCCGCCAATAAGGTTTCGCAGGTACGCACGATCATCGACCCGACGACCGCAGAGTAAATCAAGACTCTCCGCCAGAGTCCTGATATCAAAGCCGGAAAGGGTGAGGGGCCCCTGATGGCGGACGTTTTCGTCTCCTATGCGCGCGCGGATGAGCAGGTCGCCGTCAAGGTTGCCGAAGCGCTTCGTGATGAGGGCTATCCGGTCTGGCGGGACGACGAACTCCCCGCCCACCGCGCTTATGCCGAAGTCATCGAAGAACGGCTGAAGTCAGCCAAGGCGGTGCTGGTCTTGTGGTCAGCCGAGGCGGCGAAATCCCAATGGGTTCGCGCAGAGGCGGACGCCGCGCGCGCGGCCGGAACGCTGGTGCAGGCGGTCCTCGACGGCTCCATTCCACCGATGCCTTTCAACCAGATTCAATGCGCGGACCTCAGCGAGTGGGACGGCAGTTCCGACGCCGCCGGGTGGCGCAAGCTCAAGGCCAGCATCAAGGCACTCGCCGGCGCACCGCCCAGTGCGGAGAAAACCACTCGCTCGCGGTCGCGCCCGCTATGTATTTGCGTGCTTCCGTTCCAGAACATGAGCGGTGATCCCGAGCAGGAGTATTTCAGCGACGGGATTAGCGAGGACATCACGACCGACCTGTCGAAGATTTCGGCGCTCGGCGTGGTCGCGCGCAACACCGCCTTCACTTTCAAGGGAGAGTCCGTGGACGTCGCCGACGTCGCGCGCAAGCTTGGCGTCAGCCATGTACTCGAGGGCAGCGTCCGCAAGGCTGGCGGGCGGGTCCGAATCAATGCCCAGCTGATCGACGGCGGCAGTGGCGAGCATCTCTGGGCCGAGCGCTACGACCGCGACCTCGAAGACATTTTCGCCATTCAGGACGAGATCTCGAAAGCGATCGTCGAGGCGCTGAAGATCAGGCTCCTGCCGGAAGAAAAGAAAGCGATCGAGCAGCGCGGCACCAACAGCGCCGAGGCGTACAACCTGTACCTGCTCGCGCGCCAATATTGGGTGACCGGCAACCATGGCGATCCGCGCCGGGAAGAGCGGGTGATGCGCATCTGCAGCCGTGCGGTCGAGATCGACCCTTATTACGCGCAGGCCTGGGCGCTCCTCGCCATCGCACAATCGAGCTTGCGCTACGGCTTTGGCCGCGATGTCGACGACGGGTTCGCGGCAGCCCACACGGCCCTGGCCATCGACGCGAGTATCGCTGAAGCGCATCTGCCAATGGTCAAGCGCCTTCAGGAAAAGCAGCAGGACGATGCTGCGGCAGCGGAAATGGAAGAGGCGATCCGCCTCGGGCCGGAATCATGGGAAGTGAACAAGGAGGCGGGCCGCTTCTACCTCCTCAGACGCGACGTAGCCCGCGCGACCGACCATTATGAGAAAGCCGCCGAGCTGATGGAGAGTGATTTCCACGCCTGGGCGATGCTCACCACTTGCTATCAGGCGTCGGGCGACATCGAGAAGGTTCGTCACGCTGCGAGCAAGATGGTCTCCGAAGGTCAGAAGGCCGTTCAGGAGGATCCGAGCAATGGTGCGGCGCTTGGCATACTCGCAGGCGGTTACGCGGTCCTTGGCGATGAGGAGCGGACCCGCGAGTGGATCGATCGGGCGCTTCTGATCGACCCCGGCAATCTCAACATGCGATATAACTTTGCATGTGTCCTGGCCGGCCATCTCGCCGACAAGGAGGGTGCACTGCGCATGTTGCAAAGCACTCTGCCGGTTGCGAGTGCGTTCACCGTGAAGGTCGCCGAGAGCGACACCGACCTCGATCTCCTCCGCGATGATCCGCGGTTCCAGAAACTGCTGAGCGATGCGCAGAAGCGGGTCACGCTCGATCGGTCGCCGTCAAGCAAAGCATCGCCGGCCGCAAGTTCGGCGAGCTAAGCATTAGCCGGTGGACGGTGGCGGACCAGGTGACGGCCCAATCCGGGCCAAACCAGACCCCAGAGAAAATTGGCAATGATGCTCGAAAAGCGAGCATCTTCTCGCTGAAACGGCCTCTCCTGAGGCGCTCAAAAGCAGCATATGAGCGGCGCCGCCCAGCCTTAATCCGGCCCTTCACCAATGAATCGGGAAGCTGTTACAACGCCGCCATGAGCCTCTATGCGCTTCAGAAATTGATTTACGAGCTCAACCGCGACCCGCGCGTGCAGGACGAGTATGTCCGTGACCGTGAGGCGGTGCTCGCGCGGTTTCGGCTGAGCGATGAAGAGGCCGAGGCGATCCGCAATGACGATATCGGCCTGCTCTACATCCTGGGCGTCAACGGTCAGATATTGATGCATTTCGCGGCATGGCGCGGCCTCGCCTGGGACGAATATATCCAGGCGATGAAAGATGCGCTTGCCAAGCACGGGCAGGTCCGCGGCGGAATCTACGCGGCCGTGGACGGCGGCAGCGGAGGCGCGGTGTGAGCCTGGTCTTCGCCGGGATCATGAGTCACGGCCCGGGCATGCGGGCGCGCGAAGACCGTGCCGATCCGGCTGTCCGCGATCCGTTCTTCGCAACGCTCGACCGCCTGCGGGAGCGGCTGGAAGAGGCGCGGCCGGATGCTCTGATGATCATCGCTGCCGAGCATTTCGCGAACTTCTTCATGAACAACATGCCGGCCTATTGCATCGGCATGGCCGAGGATTACGAAGGCCCGATCGAGGATCCTGAGTGGCTCCGGATTCCGCGCCGGATCGTCCCCGGTAATGCCGACCTGTCGCAGCGGATCATCGGCAAGGTGATGGAACGGGTCGACGTGGCCTATGCCGAGGAATGGAAGTTCGACCACGGGATCATGGTCCCGCTGAGCTTCCTGACCCCCGAGTTTGAGCTCCCGGTGATCCCGGCGAACATCAATTGCCAGGGGCCGCCGCTGACCCCTCTCAGCCGCGCTTACGAATTCGGGGGGGCGGTGCGCGCCGCCTGCGATGCGGTGCCGGAGCGGATTGCGCTGATCGGCACGGGCGGGATTTCGCATTGGCCGGCGACTCCCAATTCGGGGAAGATCAACGTCGAGTGGGACCGCGAATTCCTGCGGCGGTGGGCGATCAACGACCGCACCGCGCTGACGTCCTACAGTGACGAGGAGACGCTTAGGGATGCCGGCCAGGGCGGGTTCGAGATCCGGACCCTTGTCGCGGTCGCGGGTGCCTGCGAGGGAAGCATGGGCGACGTGTTGTTCTGCGAACCGATCCCGATCTTTGCCACCAGCGGCTTCGCGGCGGTCATGAACCTCGAAAGCTAGCACTCCCCTCCCTGCGAGCGGGCAGGGGAGTGTGACTCTTACAAACCCACACGGAAGCACGCTCACTTTGGAGCGGAGACTCCCGGTCTCGGCGGAAGGTCCGCGAACATCCAGGCGGCTCCGAGGCAAGCGAGCAAGAGAAGTGCGCTTAGACGGCCATATGCTATCCTCGTCTCAGTGCTTGGCCGCATAGTCCGGCTTAGCCGCCCAGCTTCGGAATCTTGTGCTCGCCGAGCGCGACGGCGATGTTCTTCGTCTCCATGTAGAAGTCGAAGCTGTAGTCGCCGCCGTCACGGCCGATTCCGCTCGACTTCATTCCGCCGAACGGCGTCGGCAAGTGGCGCACATTCTCCGAGTTCACCCAGATCATGCCCGCTTCGATCGCCTGCGCGACGCGTAGCGCGCGCCCGGAATCGCGGGTCCAGACGTAGCCGGCAAGGCCGTAGTCGACGTCGTTCGCCTTGCGGACCGCGTCCTGTTCGTCGGTGAAGGGGATGGCCGTCAGCACCGGACCGAAAATTTCCTCGCGCGCGATGCGCATGTCCGGCTGTGCCCGGCCAAACAGGGTTGGCTGGACGAAATAGCCGTCGGTGCTGCAGTCGTGCCGGGCGCCGCCGCAGACGATCTCGGCGCCTTCGCCTTTGGCCACGTCCATGTAGCCCATGACCTTGTCGAGGTGGCGCGGATGGATCAGCGGACCGACCTCGGTCGCCGGGTCGAGCGGGTCGCCGACGCGGAGCTTCCGCGCCCGCTCGGCGACTTTCGCGACGAACTGGTCGTGGATCGACTCTTGGACGAGCAGCCGGCTCGACGAGGTGCAGCGCTGGCCGTTGAGGCTGTAGATCATGAAGACGACGGCATCGAGCGCGCGGGTCAGATCGGCGTCGTCGAACACGATCACCGGATTCTTGCCGCCGAGCTCGAAATGGACGCGCTTCAGAGTCGCCGCGCCCTGCCCCATGATCGCGCTTCCCGTGCGCGATTCGCCGACGAAGCCGATCGCCTTGATGTCCGGATTTTCGGTCAGCGCCTTGCCGGCGACCTCGCCCACGCCGTTGATGCTGTTGAACACGCCCGCCGGAAGCCCCGCCTCATGCGCGATCTCGACCAGCAGGCGCGCGCTATAGGGGCTCCAGTCCGCGGGTTTGTGAACGACCGTGCAGCCGCAGGCGAGCGCGGGGGCGATTTTCCACGTCGAGAGCATGAACGGCGTGTTCCACGGCGTGATGACGCCGACGGGCCCGATCGGCTGGCGCATCGTGTAGTTGAGGTGGTCGGCGCTTGGCAGGGCGAGGCCGTTCTGCGCATCGGGCGCGCGGTCCGCGAAGAAGCGGAAATTCTCCGCGCCGCGAAGCGCGGCCTTGCTCATGAACCGCAGCGGCTGGCCGGTATCGAGCGATTCGATGAGGGCGATCTCGTCGGCCCGGGCAACGATCGCGTCGGCGATCGCGTGCACGATGTCGCGGCGCTTCTTGCCGCTTGTTTGTGACCAGGCTGGAAACGCACGCTTCGCCGCAGCGGCGGCACTGTCGATGTCCTCCGGCGTCCCGCCGAGCACCTGGCCGAGCGCCTGGCCGGTCGAGGGGTCGAGCACGTCGAACGGTTCGCCGCCCGCGCCCTCGGTCGGCTCGCCATCGATGAAATGGCCGAGCGGCCGTGCCGTCAGCCGCGCGAGATGCTGGAGCGCGAGCTCGCGGTTGCGCCCTGCCGATTCTACCTTGGCGGCTTCGTTCACTCGGCGGACTCCTTCTTCAGCAGCTCGTGCAGGTTGTTCTTCCGCCACGCCATGTCGTGCGGGATTTCATGGAGCTCGAAGGACAAAGCGAGCGGGCGCGAGCGGTAGAGCTCGTCAGTGAAATCGCACAAGGCGCCGAAGATGCGGTCGCCTGCGCTGCGCCGCGTCTCGACGTCTCGCCCCGGCCCGATCCGCACCATCATGTGGATGTAGCCGGCGTCAGGATTGCCGTTGGCGATGCGATAATATTTCCGCGCCTCCGCGCGCGTTCGCACGCCACCGAGCGGGAAAATACCGGTCGAGAGCGCGGTCTCGTGGATCGCGTCGACCAGCGCCTGGACATCGAGCGCGTTCTCGAGGTTCGCCGAATATTCGATGTTGAGGTGCGGCATTGACGCCTCGCGATGGAGCTTGTTAACATGTTAAATATCAAGCCGCCCAAGCCTGCGCAAGGAACAGTTCAATGGACATCAGCCGCCTCAAGGGCTCAATCCCGCCGCTGATCACGCCCTTCCGCAACGGCGAGGTCAATTATGAGGCCTATGCGGCGATGGTCGATTTCCAGGTGCGCGAGGGTTCGCACGGAATCCTCGTCAACGGCACCACGTCGGAGCCGGCTTCGCTGACTATTGATGAGCGCAACCGGCTCGTCGACGTGGCGATCGAAGCGGCTGCCGGCCGGGTGCCGGTGGTCGCCGCGACCGGCTCGCAATCGCTCGCCGAGACCGAGTTTCTCACCGACCATGCAGTCTGCTCGGGCGCCGACGCCCTGCTGATCGTCACGCCTTATTATTCGAAGCCGCCGCAGCGTGGCCTCGTCGAATATTACCTTCGTCTCGCCGAGCGCCACGACACGCCGTGGATGGTCTATCACATTCCC
>JABFXK010000177.1 GCA_013361785.1 Sphingomonas sp. | reverse complement strand
GGAGCCGGCGACCCACCACCAGCTCGCCCCCGTGGGGCTCACAGTGGCGGCAAGTGCAAGCAAGGCATAGGCACCCGCGCCGATCAAAGCGCCGATCGCCATCTTCTGCAGCGGCGAATGCTCCCGGCCGGCGTCTGCCTTGCGCTTCCAGCGCGCGAGGAGGACGGGTGTCAGCAGGATGACCAGCAGGGGATTGAGCGACTGGAACCACGTCATCGGAATCACGGCGCTGCCCACGTGACGGTTCACGCCTTCGATCCAGATCGCGACGGTGTTGCCCACCTGCTCATAGGCGCCGCGAAAGACGGTGACCGCTAGCCCTACGGCCAGGAGCAGGAGGAAAGTGTCGCGGCGGCTTCCGCCATATTGCTCGATCGCTTGCGGCGGGAGGATCGTCGCCTCGCTTCTGGACGAGGGAAGATGCCGTTGCCCAAGTAGGTAAATGACCAGACCCGTAAGCATCCCGACGCCTGCGGCACCGAAGCCCCAATGCCAGCCGAACGTCTCGCCGAGCGTTCCGCAAATCAGCGGCGCCAGAAAACCTCCGACGTTCACGCCGACATAATAGACGTTGTACGCCCAGCCTCGCCGCGGGTCGTCAGGGCCGTAGAGGTCGTTGATCTGGCTTGGCAGGCTCGGCAAGAAGAGCCCGTTGCCGAGCGCGATCGTTGCCAGCGCGAAGTAGAAGGACGGCTCGAACGCCATCATGAAGTGACCTGCGGCCATCATCGATGCGCCGATGATCACCGCGCGCTTCTTTCCGAGATACCGATCTGCGATCGTCCCGCCGATAATTGGCGTGAAATAGGCGAAGGACGTGTAGGCGCCGTAGATGAGCGAGGAATGTTCTTGGGAGATCAGCAGCTGGCGAGTCATGTAATAGACCAGCAGCGCGCGCATCCCGTAATAAGAGAATTGCTCCCACATGTTCGTGAGGAACAGGATCGTCAGGCCGCGCGGCTGGCCGAACCAATCGGAAGGCGCGGCGCGGTCCGTCATGCAGCGAGCCTCGACCCCCATACCTCGTCGGAACACCAGATGGTGCCGTCGCGATATTGGCACGATGGTTTGCGGTCCTCGACGAGGAAGGTTGGACCGTCGAGATCGACGACATCGCAATGCTGGCCGACGACGAAGGCCGGCGCCATGGCGAGGCTGGTGCCGACCATATTTCCGACCATCACGCCGAGGCCTTGGCGCTTTGCCTCATCGGCAATCAGCAGCGCCTCGGTCAGTCCTCCGCACTTGTCGAGCTTGATGTTGATGACGTCGAAACGGCCGAGGAGGGCCGGGACGTCGTCGAGACCCAGCGCGCTTTCGTCCGCGGCGATTGGGATCGGGCACCGGTAACCGTCGAGATCGGATTCCCGCCCGCGCTTGAGCGGCTGCTCGAGCAGCGAGACTCGCTGCATGGACAAGCCCTCGACGAGGGAGTCGAGGTCCGCACGCGCGTAGCCCTGATTGGCGTCGACGCCGAGCCAGACATCGGGCCGGGCGGCGCGGATTGCCGCCACACGTGCGATATCAATCTCAAGCTCGCCGGTGAGCTTGATCTTGATTGCTTGCGCGTCGGCATAGCGACGAGCGCCTTCGGCCATGACTTCAGGTTCATCGGCGCCCAGCGTGAAGGTCGTGACGAGCGCCCTCGGCTCGCGGATGGTTGCGAGGCGAAGCGCATCAGTGTCTCGCCGTTTCGCCTCGAGATCCCAAAGTGCGCAGTCGACCGCGTTGCGCGCTCCGCCTCGAGGCATTAGCTGCCGCAGCTGCTCGCGGTCCGCGCAACGCTCGATTACTTCACGATAGACCTCGAGTTCGGCGACGATGTGCGCTGAATCGTCGCCGAGGTAATAGACGCCCGCCGCCTCGCCCCGTCCGGTGAACTCACCGTCGGAAAGCTCCGCGACCACCACATCGGAGCTCTCGAACACGAAGCCGGAGATCCGAAACGGCGCCGAGAGGCGATGAGTCTCCACTCGATAGGCGAGGCTGAGCGCAGGCATCAATAATTGGTCGTCAGCGAAATCAGCTTGAAGACCAGGCCGACGTAAAGGAACATTCCTGCAGCCAAAGCGAGCAGAATGCTCCAGACCTTGCCCGGCCAGCGCCACCCGTTGCTCCAGGCGGTGTAGGCGTACCATAGCATCACCGCGAAACCACCAATGAACATGATGATGCTGAGGAGCTCGAGCGGAAGCAGGAGCGCGTTGAAGGCCGCCTGATTCGCCAGATTTCCAAGCATGGTCTGTGCGAGGATCAGCCAGAGGATGAGAAGGCCGGGGATCATGATCGCGGCGATGCGGCTCGACCGATATGCCCAGAGCTGCTGGCGATCGACACCGAACTCAGCCTTGAACTTGCGCCGCACCAGCCATCTCGTCGGCCACAACAGAGCGGTCACGATAAGAATCGCAAACGAACAGTAGAGCAGCGGCAGGATCCAGGACGACGAACGATAAGTGGGTGTCCGGTCGAAATCGATGATCGGGGACAGCATGCCGTAGCTGAAACGGACGACCTTCCCGTCGACCGCCTTTGCACTGAGGATGTCGTGGCCGTCGGCGTCACGCCAGGTCATGGGGCCAATGTGGATCCACTTGCGCGCCTCGCCGCCGATGGTCTTCGCGTCGGCAATGAGCGGGTTTCCGTCCTTGTCGACACCCACCTTCGCCTGTCCCAGGAGGTCGAGCGCCGCGAGGAAATCGGTCCGCGAGCCGCGGGTTGTCGAATAGACTCCGGCGAGCTTCTGAGCGTCCTCTTTGGCGTTGGCCGGATCGACTTTGACGGCGTTGGGCGCTTCGGGGAAATAGCGGTCGGCGAAGTCGGCGAAGAATTGCTCGCGCAACGGTTCGACGACGCCGTCCTTCCCGGGGCTGTTGAACGACACGAAGTAGCCGACATTCTTGTCGAGGAAGAGGTGAAGATCGCTGTGGAAAGCCTCGGTATCGCCGCCGTGTGCGATCGCCCGCAGGCCATTGATATTGGTCTCGTAAAAGCCGTGGGCCATTCCGTTGCCCGCAGCGAACGGGGTGTTCGCGCGCGAGTGCATCAGCTGAGCGGTCTCGGGCTTCAGAATCTGCTGCCCGTTGTATTGGCCGTTCTGAAGGTGGGCGATCATGAACTTCGCCATGTCGTCAGCCGTCGTCGACATTGCGCCCGCCGGCGCGGCGTTGACGAATTCGAAGCCGAAGGGCTTGTCGCTGCCGGGCCGATAGCCCTCGGACATCAGCGGCTTTAAATTCGCCGGCAGCGGCTGACGGAACGTCGAGTGCGCCATTCCGAGCGGCTTGAATATGTGGTTTTCGAGATAGGCGTCGAACGGCTCACCGGAGGTGCGCTGGACGACGTACCCAGCGAGACTTGCGCCATAGTTCGAATAGGCCGGAGTGGTGCCCGGAGCATAGATTCGCGCGGGGACCCACTGCTTCAGCAGCGTGTCAAACGGCACTTCCTTCGGGCCAGTGGTGATCAGGTTCTTTACCGCCTCCTCGAACCCGGGCGTGTGGGTCATGAGATTGAGCGGCGTGATCGGCTTGCCTTCGTAAGGAGGAATCTTGAAGTCGATATATTTGTTGATGTCGGAGTTGAGATCGACCTTTCCCTGCTCGACCTGCTGCATCAGCGCGGTCCAGGTGAAGAGCTTCGAAATCGAACCCGGGCGGAAGAGCGTCGTCTTGGGATCGACCTTTATCTTCTTCGCGACGTTGGCATCGCCGTAGCCCCGCTCAGTGAGGACCTGACCGTCTTTCACGACCACCACCACCGCGCCCGGGATGTCGCCCCTGGCGATCGCATATGGCATGAAGCCATCGAGCCATGCGTCGACATCGTTCGCATCGAGTGGATGCGTGGCTTGAGTTTCAGGCGTGACCGGAGGCGTAGGCATCTGTGGCCGATTCACCGGCGGAGCGAGCGGATTCAGTTTTGTCTGTGCTACTGCAACCGACAGAGAACCGATGCCGAGAATCGCAGCAACCAAGGCCGTCGCTTTGCGCATGCCTTTCCCCCCTTCTGTTCAGCGAGTTGCCGACGAGGACAATCTCGCGTTATGGTGCAAATATAAGCCCAAGGGAGCCATAATGGTCCTGATTAGAGAATTGTCAAATTCAGTATCGGTGACGCAAAAATGAGCGCTCACCCGACGCTCGGCCGCATTCTCAAGGACCTGCGCAGCCACCGCGGCTGGACGCTCAAGGAGATGAGCAATCGAAGCGGAATTCCCGTCTCGACGCTGTCAAAGGTTGAGCACGACCGGCTCACACTGACCTACGACAAGCTCCTGCAGCTCAGCCAGAATCTGAACATTCGAATCTCCGAGCTGTTCGCCGAAGGCGAGCTGGCGGAAGAGGGAGTGACGGCGCGCCGGAGCATCGGACGGCAGGACGATGCCGTCCGGGTCACGACCCCGAACTACGACTATTATTATATGTGCACCGAGCTCCGCCGGAAGCGCATGGTCCCCATCATCACGCGCATTCGCGCCAAGTCACTCAGTCAGTTCGGCGATCTGGTGCGACATTCGGGCGAAGAATATATCCATGTCCTCGAAGGCAGCATCGTCGTTCACACGGAATTCTACGATCCGGTGACGCTTCACGCGGGTGAAGGCATCTACATCGATTCGAACATGGGGCACGCTTATGTCGCTGCGGAGCGCTGCGATGAGGCAACGGTTCTCGGGATCTGTTCGAGCGCTGACGAGAGCCTCATGAGCTCGCTCATGACTATTCACGAACCCGGGGCAGCGGCAAACACCGAAGGTGAAGCAGCCGCGGAGCCGCTGCGTGTTCGACGATTGAGGCGTCCCGCCGCTTAGCGGTTTTACCCGCGCTTACGGTGAAGAAGGAAGTGTCGGTGGTGACTACAGTTGGCGGAGACGGAGGGATTCGAACCCTCGGTACGGGAAATCCCCGTACGGCGGTTTAGCAAACCGCTGGTTTCAGCCACTCACCCACGTCTCCGCTGAGCCGGCGGCTATATAAGGGCAGTTCCGAAGCTTCAACCGCGCCGCTACTGCTAATTCGGGATCACCTCCAGCCGGACGTCGAGGCTCATCGCTTCGCCAGGGCCGAGCACGCGCATCCCGAGCTCGGGCCATTCGCTTTCGGGGTAGTTGAGCGCGGTATTGGCGTGGGTCACCGGCTCGGCGACGAAGATCTTGCTGTCGGGTGGCGAATAAAGCTGGAAGAATTTGGCCTCGGGCGAGGACATGCGGACTTCGTACGGCCAGTCCGGGTCGCTCATCTGAGCCTCCCCGCCCCAGCCGCCGAAGCCGTTGTCGAGGTCCTGACCGCAGACGTGGCGGTTCTTGAGGTCGTAGCGGCCCTCGGCCGGCACTTTCTCCACCGGCAGCACATTCCGATCGACGGTCCAGGCGCAGTCGACCTTTGTGTCGAGCAGCGTGTCGGGTCCGCATGGGAAATAAGGATGCACGCCGAGGCCGCAGGGCATTGGCTCGTCGCTCGTGTTCCGGCAGGTCAGGCGCAAGGAGAGACCTCCCTCGTCGAGCGAGAAGTGCTGCTCGGCCGAATAGGACCAGGGCCATTCGCCCGGCTGGTGATCGTAGGTCAGAACCGCGCTCGACCGGTCGTGCCGCTCCACCGCCCAAGCGTTGAGCCACCCCTGACCGTGCAGCGGGCTCGGGTCGCCGGGCATGTTCGGGCTGAGGCGGACCGTGCGTCCCCTGAAAGTGAAACAGCCGCCGCGGATTCGGTTCACGTAAGGGACGAGCGGGAAGCAGTCGGCGTCGAGAACCTTTTCGAGCGGAGTGTGGCATTTGCGCAATATCGGCCGGCTACCGCCATCACCCGTCCACTCGAACGCCGAAATAGCGCCGCCCACGCAAGGGCTTAGCTCAAGCCTGAGATTGCCTGCGGCGAGATGAACCTCACTCATTTCCTGACCCGTGGATTTCACCATGATTCACAGACCCGCAACTTCTCTGGGGATAAAGAACGAAAGTCGATTGCGTGCGGATTCGCGCGCCATGTATTGAACGCCCCGGGGGCCGGGGAGGGTCACTGTGAAGAGACGCGTCAAAGACTTCGTCGATATCGCGGACCAGATTTCGCTCGACGAACTCATCGAAAAACTGGCCGAGCTGCGCGAGAGCCTTGCCGATCCGTCCGAGGCCGAGCTGAGGCTTCGCGGGGACGAAGTGTTCGGCCATCGGATCACCATATCCTACTTCCGCGAGCAGACCGACGAGGAAGCGGAGATCGAGAAACGCTACGCCGAAGCGGCCAAGGAGGCGAAGGAGCGCGAGCTCGAGCGGCTCCAGGCGGAGCTAGGGGTTGTCTGCTACGCGGCGCCGGGCAAGCGCGGGAAGCTCAGGATCGTAGCCTAGAGGCTCAGACCGGGCTGAAGTTCAGCGCGAGTCCGTTCATGCAGTAGCGCAGGCCCGTCGGCTTCGGGCCATCGTCGAAGACGTGTCCGAGATGCCCGCCGCAGCGCGCGCACAGCACCTCGGTGCGTTCCATCATCAGGCTCCGGTCGGCCCGTGTCACGACGGCGCCCGGTAGCACCTTCCAGAAGCTCGGCCAGCCGGTGCCGCTCTCGAACTTCGTCGCCGAATTGTAGAGAGGCTGGGCGCAGCCGGCGCAGACGAAGACGCCCTTGCGATGCTCCTTCAGCAGCGGGCTCGAGAAGGGCGGCTCGGTCGCGGCTTCGCGAAGCACGGCATAGCGCTGGGCGCCCAGCATGCGCCGCCACTCGGCGGGCGTGCAGTTGACGGCAAAGTGCCCCGCAGGCGCCGCCGAGCTGCCGCTGCGCCCGAACAGGAGCAGACCGACCGCTCCGGCTCCGGCAAGGCCAAGGAATGTCCTGCGGTCGTTCATCATTCGCAGCTCCAGATCGGATGCGTTGAGTCCGTTAGCCGCCCCAAGCTTAACCGAACAGGACTCGCTCTAAATGACCATGCGGATATTGGCGCCGCCTTCAGGCGCCGTCAGTGCGCAAATCGATCCGCCATGGGCAAGCGCGACGCGCTTGGAGAAGCTGAGGCCGACCCCGCTTCCGCCCTTGTGTGTGGTGTAGAAGGGCAGGAAGATGTCGTCGCGGCGGTCTTCGGGGATGCCCTCGCCATTGTCGCGGACCTCGATCCTGCAGCGGCCGTTCGCCTCGCGTGACATGTGGAGGGTGATGACCGGCGAGGCCACCTGCGAAGTAGCGCGGATCGCGTTGCGAAGGAGATTAAGCACAGCCTGGGCAAGCAACTCGGCGTCGCCGTCGACGCTTAAACTCTTGGGCGCCACCTCGATCTGGGCATCAACCGCGCGATCGCCCGCGCCGGCGAGCGCAAGCCGCATGATCTCTTCGGCCCACGACTTCGCCTTGAAGCTGCGTCTGTGGATCTCGGGCGCCTCGGCGAACTCGCGATAGCTTTCGACGAAGCGCAGGATCCCTTCTGCGCGCCTCGCCACCGTGTCCGTCGCGCTCTTCGCGTCGTCGAGCGCGTCGTTCGACTTGGCAGCCTTCGCGACCAGATCGGCGCCGGTGCGCGCAAGCGAGGTCACCGGCGTCAGCGAATTCATGATTTCGTGCGTAAGCACCCGCACCAAGTCCGCCTGCGCGGCGACTTCGATGGCTCCGAGCTCGCTCTGCACCGGAAGGATCGACATGATCGTCACCGGGCTGTCGAGTCTCGCCACCTGCGCGGACGCGAAGATCGCCTTCTGCGGTACGCCGTCGAGGATGAGGCGAGTGATTTTGCGCGTTCCCGCCGGAAGCCGTGCCGCTGCCGAAAGCTCCGGGCCCAGATGCTCGAGGTCCTCGATCCTGTTCAGTGGCTGGCGCGCGAACAGCTGCCGCGCGGCCTTGTTGAGCGATTCGATATGTCCGCTGGTATCGAGGGCGAGCAGCGCGCTTGGCGCATCGTCGACGATCGCCCAGAGGTAGCGCGATTCCGAGCTTTGCTGCGTGTGGCGCGCCTGCAGAGTCTACAGCGCAAGGTCGAGAGTTTGCCCAAGCACGTCGAAGACGC
>JABFXK010000269.1 GCA_013361785.1 Sphingomonas sp. | reverse complement strand
CAGTCGGACGTGATGATCGTTGCCGGCACGCTCTGCAACAAGATGGCTCCGGCGCTTCGCCGGGTATACGACCAGATGAGCGAGCCAAGATATGTCATCTCAATGGGCAGCTGCGCCAACGGCGGAGGCTATTATCACTACAGCTATTCGGTAGTGCGCGGCTGCGACCGCATCGTTCCGGTCGATATCTATGTGCCGGGATGCCCGCCGACAGCCGAGGCCCTTCTCTACGGAATCCTCCAGCTGCAGCGGAAGATCCGCCGCGAAGGGACGATCGAACGCTGATGGTCGCGCTTCACGTTCCCAGAACCGCTTCCGACGCGGGAGTGATCGACGCTGTCAGAAAAGCGCTCGGCGATACGCTGATCGATTCCAAGGAGGCCGTCGGCGAGGTCACCCTGATCGTGAAGCGCGAGGAAATTGCAAACGTTCTTCGGGCTTTACGGGATACTTCTGGGCTCGAATATCAGCAGCTGATGGAGATCGCCGGCGTCGATTATCCCGAACGGCCGGAGCGGTTCGAAATAGTCTATCACCTCCTCTCGCTGACCCAGAACCGGCGCATCCGGGTGAAGGTCTCAACCGACGAGGCAACGCCGGTGCCGACCGTCACCACGCTGTGGCCGGTCGCCGGCTGGCTCGAGCGGGAGGTCTACGACATGTACGGCGTGACCTTCGCCGGCAATCCGGACCTTAGGCGAATTCTTACAGACTATGGCTTCGAGGGCTATCCGCAGCGCAAGGACTTCCCGCTCACGGGTCATGTCGAGCTGCGCTATTCGGAGGCGGAGAAGCGGGTCGTCTACGAGCCTGTTCAGCTGCCGCAGGACTTCCGTAGCTTCGACTTTCTGATGCCGTGGGAAGGGCCGGAATACCGGCTCCCGGGCGATGAGAAGGCGACAGGGGAGGAGCCCGGAGCGCCTTCGCCCGCGCCAGCACCGGCAACGCCCCCGCTCAAGGCAGAGACGAAGTCGAAGGTCTCGAAAACCACTCACTCGCCGGCCGACAAGGTGGCGACCAAGCAAGCGCGCAAGCCGCGGGCAAAAAAGGCCGAGAGCGAGGCCACCAAGCCGAGCGCGAAGACCGCGCCTAAGGCGCCGAAGAGCTCCGGCCGGCCCCGCAAGGGCGGAGGCCCGGCATGACCGACACCCGCACGGATCTCCGACCCAGGAAGCGCCGAGTCGAGGTCGACGTGGGCGCCGGCGGGCAGGGAGCAGAGCTCGGCCATCCACGCGACCCAGGCGATGAAAAGGTCAGCAATTACACGATCAATTTCGGGCCGCAGCATCCTGCAGCGCACGGCGTGCTCCGCCTGATCATGGAACTCGACGGCGAGGTGGTCGAGCGAGTTGATCCGCACATCGGCTTGCTTCACCGCGGCACCGAAAAGCTCATCGAATACAAGACCTACGCCCAGGCGCTGCCTTACTTCGACCGGCTCGATTACTGCTCTCCGATGAGCATGGAGCACAGCTTCGTCCTGGCGATCGAGAAATTGATGGGCCTCGAGATCCCGCTGCGCGCCCAATATATCCGTGTGTTGATGGCGGAGATGACCCGCATCTCCAACCATCTGCTCAACCTCGGCAGCCACATCATGGACGTGGGTGCGATGACTCCCAACCTGTGGCTGTTCGAGATGCGCGAGGACACGCTGCAATTCTACGAGCGGGCGTCCGGTGCGCGGATGCACGCCAACTATTTCCGCGCCGGCGGGGTTCGCGACGACCTGCCCGAGAAGTTCCTCGTCGACGTCCAGGACTGGCTCGACAACCGCTTCCAGCTGTTCGAAGATTCGATCAGCCTCGTCGCCGACAACCGAATCTTCAAGCAGCGCAACGTCGATATCGGCATCGTCCATAAGGACGACGCCATTGCCTGGGGTTTCTCGGGCCCGATGATCCGCGCTGCGGGCATTCCCTGGGACATCCGCCGCTCGCAGCCCTACGAAGTCTATGACCGGCTCGACTTCGACATACCGATCGGCACCAACAGCGACTGCTACGATCGGTTCATGGTTCGTGTCGAGGAAGTGCGACAGTCGGCGCGGATCATGCGCCAGTGCCTTCAGCAGAT
>JABFXK010000201.1 GCA_013361785.1 Sphingomonas sp. | reverse complement strand
ATCGACCCTTTGGGATTCACGTTTACGACCGCGGCGGCGCCATCCACATTGATCGCTGTGCCATTCGTCGCCCTCACCGAATCGTTGAGCGTGATGGTTGCTCCAGTCCCCGACGTGACGTCGATCCCCGCCGTGGCGCCCTGCGCGGGCGCGCCCGGCTGCGTCAGCACCGTGACACCGCACAATGTGTTCGCCTGAATGGCGGTGCCGGCAGCGCTCACGATCGGTCCGGTCGCGGTGATGCTGATATTGGCGCATCCGCTCGCGGCGGCATTGATCGCATCGGAGCCGGCGCCGCTAACATTCACTCCGGCCGCGACGATCGTCTGATTGCCCGTGGTTGTCGCAACATCAATGCCGTTGCTGTCAGGCCCCTGAGTGACGACCTTTCCGACGTTGACGGCGACCGGTCCGGTGTCGCCGGCGATCTGGATTCCGTTGCTGTCGGCGCCGTGGGTAGTCACCGAATTGCAGCCGACAGTGATCGCTCCATGCGAGCTGACGTCGACTCCTGGCGAATTGATTCCGAACGTTTCCACCGTGTCGCACGTGAGCGTCACGGGACCGCCGCCGCCGGTGATATCGATGCCCGCGGAATTGTCGCCGTGAGTCGTCGTATTGTTGGCCGTGACGTCGATCGGTCCGGTTCCCGTGACCACTACGCCCGGCGAGTTGCCGCCACTCGTATTAGTGGTGCCGACATCCACCGTGACGGCATCGCTGCCGCCGTTCACAACCGTTCCCGGCGAGTTGTTGCCGCCGGTCTGCACGCTGCCGGTCTGATCGTTGATGATGCAGCTGCCCGGTCCGATCGCCAGGCAGGCTGTCGGATTGACGGCGAGTGTGACGCCCGGCGAGTTGTCGCCGCTGGTGTTGATCGCGCCAAGATTCGTGGTGATGTCGCCCACGGTATCCACGATCACGGCGGCGGCCTGGTCGCCGCGGGTCGTCACCTGGTTCGCCGTGAGCCCGACGTCGCAGACACCGACGCCTACGATGACGCACGCCGTCGGATCGCCCTGAACGACGATTCCGGCGGCATTGTTGCCATTCGTTTGGAGGACTCCAACGTCGCCGCTCGTCGGACCTGCCGCCCGTATCAGCGCTCCCGTCGCGCCAGCGCCCTGCGTGGTGAGCTGGCCGACAGTGAAGGACGTCTGGCAAGCGCCGGCGCCGAGGATGATGCAAGCGGTGGGATCGCTCGCCAGGTCCAGACCGATCGCGTTGTCGCCATTGGTCTGGAGCACGCCGACAGTCGCATCGATGTCGCCCGCGCCGCGGACCAGCGCGCCCGGAGAATTGGCGCCGTTCGTGGTGAGACTCCCGACGTTGAATGCGGTGTCGCACGCCCCCTGCCCGAGAATCGCGCAGACAGTCGGATCGACCGAGAGGCTCAGTCCGGCGGCCTGATCGCCGTTGGTCTGAAGCACGCCGATGTTGACGGTCGTGTCGCCGGCGGCGGCGATCAGCGCGCCGATGCCGCCAAAGCCGTTCGTGGTCACGTTCTCGGCCGCTGCGGTTACGTCGCAGCCGCCGGCGCCGAGTAGAACGCATGCTGCCGGGTTCGACTGGATGTCGATCGCAGCGGCGTTGATGCCGTTGGTGCTGATCGCATTCGCCTGGAGATTGATATCGCCGACTCCGGTGATCAGCAGGGCGTTGGATCCATCGCCCTGCGTCTGAACGTCATTGACGGTAATCGACGCTGGACCGCTCGTAGACAGGACCTGGACGCCATTTGCATTCACTCCTTGCGTGGTGACATCGCCCAGATCGATCGTCAGACTGCCACCCGTGAGATTCGCGCCCGGGCTGTTGGCACCGAGGGTAGTGATCGACCCGTTGAGCGTGAAGATCAGATTGTCGACAGCGGTCAGAAGCGATCCGGGTTCGTTGTCGCCGGTAGTGGTCATCTGACCTGTGTCGTTTGCTATGAAATCGGTTGCCGAGCTTGCGGTCAGTCCGGGGCCTGTCACGATTGTCGTGCCCGCGTGGACGGTACCGGTCGCGGTGGTCGTGACGCCGCTGAGGCAGCCAAGAGTCGTGAGCGAAGCCGCCGAGCAGACGGTCTGAGCCTCGGCGGTCGAAGGGATGAGGAATGCCGCTGGAGCGACTGGCAGGAGCCAGGTTGCACTGCTGAAGAGCGCAGCGCGAGCGAGCGAGCGATTCATACGCGTCCTCCCAGGATTGCCCCGATGTCCCCCTCGGCTCGCGCATTAAATTTATGTTAGGTTAAATAGTTCCATGCGATGTTAACGAACGGTATTGCTGTGCGGTCCTGCAACGGTCAGCCGAGCCTCTGGCCATGCCAGCGCAAGTGCTCAGCCATGAACGTCGAGACGAAATAATAGCTGTGATCGTAGCCGGGCTGCCGCCGAAGCGTGAGCGCGATGCCAGCCTCGTCGCAGGCGCTCTCGAGAAGCTCCGGCCGAAGCTCCTGATCGAGAAATTGATCCGCGGTTCCCACGTCGACCAGCAGTTCCTTCAGCCGCGCTCCGTCCTCGATCAGCGCCACCGCGTCATGCTTGCGCCACGTCCGCGCATCGTTGCCAAGATAACCGGCGAGGGCCTTCTGTCCCCACGGCACCTGCGAGGGCGCGACGATCGGCGCGAACGCGGACACGGTTCGGAACCGCCCCGGGAAGTTGAGCGCGACCGTCAGCGCGCCGTGCCCGCCCATCGAATGGCCGGTGATGCCCTGCCGCTCCATGTCGACCGGGAACTCCGCCGCGACCAGCGCGGGAAGCTCTTCCGTCACATAGCTCCACATGCGGTAGTTTTGAGCCCAGGGGTCCTGCGTGGCGTCGACGTAGAAGCCCGCGCCCTTCCCGAAATCATAACCTTCGCCGTCCGGCACATCGTCGCCTCGAGGGCTCGTATCCGGCGCGACAAAGACCAAGCCGAGCTCGGCGCAGGCGGCGCGATATCCGCCCTTCTCGGTCACGTTCGCGTGCGTGCACGTCAGCCCGGCCAGATACCAGACGACCGGCAGCTTGCCGTCGCGATCCGCCTGCGGTGGGAGAAAGATTGAGAAGGTCATGTCGCATCGGCACGCCGCCGACGGATGCTTGACGACGAGCTGCCGCCCGCCATGCGATTTGTTCTCGGATACGATGTCGATCGTCACTTCGTCGGCCGGTGCAGCCCGCAAAGCTTGTTGCCGTCGGGATCGCGGAGATAGGCGAGATAGAGCTTGCCATATTCGCGCTCGCGGAATCCCGGCGGCTCCTCGACCGAGGTCCCGCCGGATTCGACCCCGCGCTGGTGCCACGCGTCGATCTCTTCCGGACTGTCGAAGTTGAATCCCACCGTTCCGCCATTCGCGGCGCAGGCGGGCTGTCCGTCAATCGGCTTGGAGACCATGAACACCGAACCCTTGCGACGATAGACCAGTCGCCCCTTCGCGTCCTCGAAGCCCGGCTCATCGAATAGCGCGTCGTAGAATTTCTTCGAACGTTGAATGTCGTTCGATCCGACCATCACATGACTGAACATGCCTCCCCTCCCTCAATAAACCACGACGGACCTGATGCTCTCCCCGGCGAGCAACAGTTCGAAGCCCTTGTTGATGTCGTCAAGCTTCAGCACGTGGGTGATCATCGGGTCGATCGCAATCCTGCCATCCATGTACCAGTCGACAATCTTGGGCACGTCGGTCCGGCCCTTTGCGCCGCCGAACGCCGTGCCGCGCCAGTTGCGCCCGGTGACGAGCTGGAACGGCCGCGTCGCAATCTCCTTCCCCGCTTCGGCCACGCCGATGATGATGCTCGTTCCCCAGCCGCGGTGGCAGCATTCGAGCGCGGTGCGCATGACTTCGGTATTGCCGGTGGCATCGAACGTGTAGTCAGCGCCACCGTCCGTCATCTCGACAACCTTCGCGACGATCTCCTCGCGGCTCATTCCCTTCGTGTTGAGGAAGTCGGTCATGCCGAACTTGCGGCCCCATTCCTCACGGTCGGGGTTGATGTCGATGCCGATGATCTTG
Source organism: Sphingomonas sp. (assembly GCA_013361785.1). Taxonomy (GTDB): domain Bacteria; phylum Pseudomonadota; class Alphaproteobacteria; order Sphingomonadales; family Sphingomonadaceae; genus Sphingomicrobium. The sequence goes on along the minus strand of JABFXK010000201.1, from coordinate 4,012 downwards.
TTCGCCCCGGCCAGCCTCGCGCCCTGGATGACGTTGAGCCCGATCCCGCCGAGGCCGAACACCACGACATTGTCGCCGACCTGGACCCTGGCGGTGTTGACCACCGCACCGACGCCGGTCGTCACCCCGCAGCCGATGTAGCAGCTGGTCTGGAACGGCGCGTCCTCGCGGATCTTCGCCACCGCGATCTCAGGGAGCACCGTGAAGTTCGAGAAGGTCGAGCAGCCCATGTAATGGAAGATCGTCTCGCCCTTGTAGGAGAAGCGGCTGGTGCCGTCCGGCATCACGCCCTTCCCCTGCGTCGCGCGGATCGCCGTGCAGAGATTGGTCTTGCCGCTGAGACACGACTTACACTGGCGGCATTCGGGCGTGTACAAGGGGATCACGTGGTCCCCAGGTTTGACGCTGGTGACCCCTGGCCCGACCTCCCGCACCACGCCGGCTCCCTCGTGCCCGAGGATCGAGGGAAACAGCCCCTCGCTGTCGAGTCCGTCGAGCGTATAGGCATCGGTGTGGCAAATGCCTGTCGCCATGATCTCGACCAGCACCTCGCCCGCTTTCGGACCGTCGAGGTCGACTTCGACGATCTCGAGCGGCTGCTTGGGTGCGAATGCGACGGCGGCGCGGGTCTTCATTCACGTTCTCCATTGAGAAATCGGCGCATCCAGCCGCCGACGACGGCAGTGTCGTTGGGCGCGTTAAGCGATTCGATCGCGGCGTCGGGGTTGGGAATATTGTCGTAGCGCTTCTCGATCAGCGCCTTGGCAAATGCGGGCGAGAATTCAGGGTGGAACTGGAAGCTGATCGCCGGCCGGTCCTGCCACGCAAGTGAGGCGAAGGGCGTGAAGTCCGACGCGGCGACCACCTCCGTGTTGGGCGGCTGCACCACCACCTGGTCCTGGTGTGAGGCGGGGATCGCGATCATACCCGCCGTGTCGATCCACGGCTCCGACCGCACGATCGTGTAGCGGTGAAGCCCCGCGCCCCAGCCCTTGTCGGATTTGACCACCTTCCCGCCGAGTGCCTGGGCCATCACCTGATGGCCGAAGCAGACGCCGATCATCTTGGCGCCGTCGGCCGAGCGGATGAACTCCATCAGCGGCGCGATCCATGGATAAGGATCGTACACGCCGGCGGGCGATCCAGTGATCAGGTAAGCGTCATGTGCTCGGGGCTTGGGCAGATGCCCTTTTTGCACATCATAGCTCTCGACCTCGAAGCCGGGGCCGAGCAGCCGCTCGAACATTCTAGGATAGTCGCCGAAGTCGTCGGCCAGGTTGCCGGGTGGGTAGCCGGTCTCCAAGATCGCAAGCTTCATCGCGCCGCCTTGCCACCTCAAAGGCGTTCGGCCAAGACGAAGCGATGGGGAGCGCGCTTGAGGGACGCCATGCGCTGATCACCGGTGGAGGCACCGGTATCGGCGCCGCCGCGGCCCAGCACCTCAATGACGAAGGCGCCAAGCTGTCGCTGCTCGGCCGGCGCATCGAACCCCTGCGGGCGGTCGCCGACGGGCTCGCCGGAGCAGCGGTCCAGTGCGACGTCACGAACCCCGAGCGGGTCCGCGCAGCGTTCGACGACGCGCGCGCGGCGAACGGCCCGATCGACATCCTGATCGTCAATGCCGGAATCGCGGAGAGCGCGCCGTTCCACAAGATGAGCCGCGAGAGCTGGGATCGGATCGTCGCGACCAACCTGACCGCCGCATTCGACTGCGCCCGAGCGGCCATCGGGGACTTGCTCAAGAGCGACAACGGCCGCCTGGTCTTTGTCGCTTCCGTCGCGTCGTTGCGGGGCGTGCCATACGCCGCCCATTATGCCGCCTCGAAGCACGGCATCCTCGGCCTGATGCGCAGCCTCGCCGCCGAATATGCGAAGACCAGGCTGACAGTGAACGCGGTCTGCCCCGGCTATGTCGACACGCCGATGACCGACCAGTCCGTCGCGCGGGTGTCGGAGATCACCGGGCGGAGCGAAGCGGACTCGCGCGCCGTGATCACCAACATGAATGCGAGCGGCCGCCTCGTTGACCCGCAGGCGATCGCCAAGGTCATCGCCATGCTCTGCCTGCCACATTTGGGCGACATCAACGGCACCGCGATCGCGATCGACGGAGGGACGAGTGCATGACCTTCGATCCAGTCAAGTTTGAGCCCCAGCATTTCCAATGGAAGTTCGAAAATGGAATCGCGACGATCACACTCAATCGTCCGGAGCGGAAGAATCCGCTGACGTTCGACAGCTACGACGAGCTTCGCGCGACCTTCTATGAGCTTGACCATAATTATGCGGTGAAGGTGGTCGTGATCCGCGGGGCCGGCGGGAATTTCTGCTCTGGCGGCGACGTCCACGAGATCATCGGGCCGCTGACCAAAATGAACAGCGCCGGCCTGCTCCGCTTCACCCGGATGACCGGCGACCTCGTTCGCGCGATGCGCCATTGCCCGCAGCCGATCATCGCCGCGGTCGAGGGCGTCTGCGCAGGCGCGGGCGCGATTCTCGCCATGGCCAGCGACATTCGCTTCGGCCAGCCCGGCTGCCGGACCGCATTCCTGTTCAGCCGTGTCGGATTGTCGGGCGCCGACATGGGCGCCTGCGCGGTGCTCCCTCGGATCATCGGTCACGGCCGCGCCTCCGAGCTCCTGTTCACGGGCCGCGACATGACCGCGGAAGAAGGACTCGCCTGGGGATTCTACAACCGGGTGGTCGAGGATGTGCTGGCCGAATCCTATGCGCTCGCGGGCGCACTCGCGAAGGGCCCGTCGATCGCTTACGCCATCACCAAGCGACAGCTCGACTGCGAGTCGAACATGACAGTCGACCAGGCGCTCGAGGCGGAAGCTAGAGTCCAGGCGCGGTGCATGGAGACCAACGACTTCAGGCGCGCGTACGAGGCATTCGCTAACAAGCGCCAACCGGAGTTTCGCGGCGATTGATGCCTGATAACGCGCACCTCTCCTGGCCATTCTTCGAGCCGCGTCACCGCGAACTGGCGGAGCAGCTGGAGCGGTGGTGCGAGGAGCATCTTGACGGTGTAGGCGATGAGCTCGACGTCTATTGCGTTGAGCTCGTTCGCGCCTTGGGAAGCGCGGGTTTCCTGAAGCTCTGCGTGGCCGACGGCGATACGCGCCCCGACGTGCGCAGCCTCGCGATCGCGCGCGAGACCCTCGCCTGGCATAGCGCACTCGCCGATTTCGCGTTCGCCATGCAGGGCCTCGGTTCGGGCGCAGTCAGCCTGTTCGGCACCGTCGAACAAAAGCGCGAATGGCTTCCGCGCGTCGCTTCCGGCGAAGCAATCGCCGCCTTCGCAATGACCGAGCCCGAGTGCGGCTCCGACGCTGCGAACATCCAGACCTCGGCGATGCGCGACGGCAACGAATGGGTGATCGTCGGCGAGAAGACCTACATCTCCAACGGCGGCATCGCGGATTTCTATCTTACCTTCGCGCGCACCGGTGAAGGTGAAGGCTCGCGCGGCCTTTCCACCTTCATCGTTCCCGCCGATGCTGAGGGTCTCAGCGTTGAGGAGCGAATCGACGTCGTCGCGCCGCATCCGCTCGCGCGGATCAAGTACGACAATGTTCGCCTCCCTGCCGACGCGATCGTCGGTGACGCCGGTGAAGGTTTCCGCATTGGAATGGAGACCCTGAACCTGTTCCGGGTGACGGTCGGAGCGGCTGCGCTTGGGATGGCGCGGCGAGCGCTCGATGAGGCGCTGCGCTTCGCGACCAACCGCCGCCTCGGCAGCGGCATGCTCGCGGACAATGCCGTTACACAGGCGAAGCTTGCTGACATGGCGCTCGCCGTCGATGCGTCGGCTTTGCTCGTTTATCGCGCGGCGTGGCAGCAGGATGAGGGCGGAGTCGACAACCGCCGAGCCGCCGCCATGGCCAAGCTCCACGCGACCGAAGCGGCGCAACAGGTCATCGACGCGGCGGTGCAGATGCACGGCGGCGCGGGCGTCACCAAGGGCGTCAAAGTGGAATCGCTCTACCGCGACGTCCGCGCGCTTCGA
>JABFXK010000178.1 GCA_013361785.1 Sphingomonas sp. | reverse complement strand
GCGTCGCGGTCAGTGTGGGTCGTATCACGCTCAAGATCCGCATAGCTGGTCAGCGTCCAGCGCCAGTTCGATTTGACGCCGTTCATGGTGAGCCCGGCGTGCGCGGTGTCGGTGCTGGTGTTGCGGTGCAACGCCTCGAGCAGGGTGTCCCCAAGGCCGATCAGGGAGAGCCCGTCGATATGTTCGACTTCGGTGTTGAGCGTGGCCGAAACGTCGCCGAAGACCTGGCGATTGAATGTGCCAGACGCGCGAATGTCGCGCTTGCTCGGAAGCAGCGAGCGAGCGGCAAGCTCGTCCGACGTCGTTGCGGCGGCCGGCGGCTGTTGGGTGATCAGAATGTTTCGCTGCGATTCCCTCAGCAGGCTGCTGCCTTCGGCGTGGAGGTTGAACGTGGTACGGCCGTTCTTCTCAACGATGAACCGCGTGAGGTCGGCGCTTTCATTCGTGCGCCCGCCTTCCGTCGATGTTCCCGCGCCGGCTTGGACCGTAGTCGAATAGAACCGCTGCCTGAGGACGATGTTCACGACCTTCTGGTCAGGGCGCGAGCCATATTTGAGCGCAACTTCCTCGGGCAGAATCTCGACCCGTTCGATCGCCTCCGACGGAATGTCGCGAAGCTCGCGGAAGCTCGAGATCCGCTGACCGTTGAGGAGGATCAGCGGTCGCCCGCCGCCGCGGCCCTGCGAGCTTCCGATCTGCGGCGCGAGCGCATCGAGGAGATCGTTGATATTGGTGGCGCCGGTCGCCCGCACATCGCGCGAATCGAGCACGTTCGCCGGCGGAATGTCGCCGACGACCGAGCCGCGTGCACGTGTGCCCTGGATGACGATCGGTTCCTCGTCGCCATAATCCTGATCGACCGCTTGAGCGGCTGTCGTGTCGGCCCGCGCAGTGGGCGCATTCGCCGGCTGCTGGCTCGTAGTCGAAGCAGGTTGCGCCGCGCTCGTCTCAGGAGCCGGCTGCGGCGGGGGCGGGGGCGCGGCGGGCTGGGCGATCGCCGGCGAAACGGCGCACAGAAGTGCGGCGCTGCCGAGCAGCGTTGAACGATGTCTCATTCGTGCTCCCGCTAGTCCGGTGAACTGAACCGGCGCTGACAACGCCGTGAACTTCGACAAAGTGCCGACTGCCGTCTGCGAACGCGTGGGCGGCGTTGCCCCGGCGCGGCAATTGCCGGTAGAGCGATGACTTCATCTGGGGAGGAGTTCCGTCCGATGCGCCGAGCCGCGCTTGCGATCCTATTGTCGTCATTTCTGTCGAGTGCCGCGTTCGCGCAACTCGTACCGCCGCAAAACAGCAAGCCTGAGCCGACGCCCAAGGTCGACACGATTCCTCCGTCACGCGACGTCGTCTATCCGGGAACAATCCAGCTGACGGTCGATGCGACCGACGTCACGCGCGCGATCTTCAAGGTTCACGAACATGTGCCGGTCGCCGCGGCGGGCGACTTCGTGATGCTCTATCCCAAATGGCTGCCGGGTAATCACTCGCCGTCAGGGCAGATCAACAAGATTTCCGGCTTCACCGCGACCGCGAACGGGACGCCGCTCAAATGGGTTCGTGACAACCTCGACGTCTACGCCTTCCACATCGCCGTTCCGGCCGGCGTCAGCGCGATCGACGTCGATTTCCAATATCTATCCCCGACCGCCGGCAACCAGGGCCGCGTCGTCGCGACGCCTGATCTTTCGAGCATAGAGTGGATCGCGAACTCCATGTATCCGGCCGGCTATTTCGTCCGCGACATCCCCGTCCAGGCGTCGGTGATCGTTCCTGCGGGCTGGCACGTCGCCACCGCTCTTCGACCGAGCGGCCAGACCGGCAACCGCATCGACTATCCGGTGACCAGCTACGAGATCCTGATGGATTCGCCGCTGATAGCTGGTGCCCATTACCGCGCGTTCCCCCTTTCGCCTGACGTTACGCTCGACGTCATCGCGGACAATGAGGCCGAGCTCGCCGCGAAGCCGGATGCGCTCGAAGCGCACAGGCGGCTGGTCGATCAGGCGGTGAAGGCCTTCGGCGCGCAGCATTACGACCACTACGACTTCCTGCTGACCATCTCCGATTATCTCGGCGGCGAGGGACTG
>JABFXK010000007.1 GCA_013361785.1 Sphingomonas sp. | reverse complement strand
CGTCGCGGTGATCGGTCCCGGCGATCTCGCTACCTCCATCAACAAGCGCGGCCAGATGGACGATCCGGAATTGCTGGATCTGGTGGCCCGTGCCGAAGCCGGCATCCTCAGAAGCGGCGTGCCGATCGGCGGCGTGGCCCGCACCGCCGACCAGGCCAATGCCCTCATCGATCGCGGCTACCGCGCCATCGCGCTCGGTTTCGACTGGTCGCTGTTCCAGCGCGGTATCATGGCGGCGTTCGAGGGGATCAAGCGCTGAGCTGACCCATCCTGGCGGGGCGCCGCCGGGAGCGGCCGATCTTGTCGACGACCGCCCAGCCAAGCATCTGGAGGCGGGCGATTCCTATGTGATTCCGGACGGCGTCGTGCATGAGGCCGAGTTGACCCTCAATAAGCCTTTGAAAATAATAGATATTTATGCGAAAGGAGCAGGCCGCCGACGGCGCCGGCACCTTGATGCGGCGAACCGACCGGCCCCAACCGGGTTGGTTCGTGCTAGAGCAGGCAGCGAGCGGGCAAGCCGCTCCCTGCACATATTTTAATCCGTGGGAACCGAAAGAGCGATGCGCGGCAAACCCAAGAACATTTCGCTGCGGCGCCGGCTGATTTGCGACCTCATGCGCGCCTCGATGGATGTGCCGTTCGTCTCGCTCTCCCGTTCGCTCAATATCCGCCCCCTGCTCGAGGCCCGCACGGGCACGATGGCGCCCGCCGGCTGGGCAGCGATGTTCGTCAAGGCCTTCGCCCTGGTTGCCAGGGACGAGCCGATCCTGCGCACCGTCTACGCCAAATGGCCCTGGCCAATGCTCTATGAGCTGCCGACGAGCGTGGCGTCGGTCGCGATCGCCCGGGTCGAGGATGGCGAGGAATGCGTGATGCCGCAGCGAATCGCGGCTCCCGAAGCCATGGCGCTGGCCGCGGTGGATGCGGAGATCCGGCGCGCCAAGACAGCGCCGATCGAGGACGTCCCGATGTTCCGCAAGATCATGCGGGCGACCCGCCTGCCGCTGCCGCTGCGGCGCTTGTCCTGGGCTATCGGCCTGAACTTCGCCCGGCAGCGGGGTAACTGGTTCGGCAGCTTTGCAGTGAGCTCGGTGGCTGCCTATGGCGGCGGCGAGCTCCATCCCATCACGCCCGGCCCCTTCATCGTCAGCTACGGGATGGTCGAGGCGGACCAGACCATCCATGTCGTGATCCGTTGGGATCACCGGGTCACCGATGCCGCCCCGATCGCCCGGGTCCTGACCCGGCTGGAACAGGTTCTGAACGCTGAAATCGCTGCTGAATTGCGGGCGGCCGGGTCAAAGCCCATCCGGGCGGTCAGGACGTGATTCCGGCGCCACTCGCATTGACAGCGAACCCCAAACTCCCCTAAAAGCCGCCTGCTCGCGGGCCGATTTCGGCCCGCGAAGCGTTTCGCGACCCGTGGTCCTCTCCCTTAAGCTTTGGGGATCGGACCTGTCAGTGCCGGGCTAGCCCGTCACACAGGAGGGCGCGTTTCCTCAAACCATGTACCTGAAGAGGACGCGATGACTAAGCGCAGTGAGGCGAAGTACAAACTCGATCGCCGTATGGGCCAGAACATCTGGGGCCGCCCGAAGAGCCCCGTGAATCGCAGGGAATACGGCCCCGGCCAGCACGGCCAGCGCCGCAAGGGCAAGCTCTCCGATTTCGGCGTGCAGCTGCGCGCCAAGCAGAAGCTGAAGGGCTACTACGCCAACATCAGCGAGCGCCAGTTCCACGGCATCTATGTCGAGGCGAGCCGCCTCAAGGGTGACACCGGCGAGAACCTGATCGGCCTCCTGGAGCGTCGTCTCGACGCGGTCGTGTACCGCGCCAAGTTCGTCTCGACGATCTTCGCCGCCCGCCAGTTCATCAACCACGGCCACATCAAGGTGAACGGCCGCAAGGTCAACATCTCGAGCTACCAGGTCAAGATCGGCGACGTCGTCGAGGTCAAGGAAGCCTCCAAGCAGCTCGCCCACGTTCTCGAAGCCAGCCAGCTCCCCGAGCGCGACACCCCCGACTATCTCGAAGTCGACCACGGCAAGATGACCGCCAAATACGTGCGCATCCCCGGCCTCTCCGACGTGCCGTTCCCGGTGCAGAT
>JABFXK010000183.1 GCA_013361785.1 Sphingomonas sp. | reverse complement strand
CGCCGGATGCGCTCCGCGACCTCGTCGGTAGTGTCGGCCCCTGCCGCGTTGCAGCGGCCGTGGCACAGGCACAGGTTCTCGATCGCCTCGTCGCGGCTGTCGCCCGGAACGATGCGCTCGAGCTTGGGTCCCTTGTCGTGGCCTGCAGGCAGGTCGAAGCGGATCGGGCGGCGGCACCGCCGGCAGCTGTCGCCGTCGCGCTGGCGAAGGGCGTCGACGCGCTGCTGCAGCCTTTTGCCCTTCCGAAGCGCCCACGGGCTCACATATGTGGCGATGAACGAACGAGTCATTCTTCATGCATAGCCGCTCAGTCTCACCAAAGGATTACGCGGCGAAAAAATCCTGTGGATTGAACGCGCTGCAGCCGGTCTATTTGCTGGCGGCGCTGAGCCCGAAGCTGACTCGCGGCCGCTTCGCCTCTTTGATCCTCGCCTCCTGATAGGCCTGGTAGGCGTCGGGATGCGTCCGGAACGCCTCACGCCAGTCGTCGCCCTGCGCGGCGAGCTCGGCGGCCTTGAGTGCCGTGAGCGCCACTGCGACGAGCGGGATCGTCGCTCCGCCGCACTTCGGACCGACGCAGGTCTGATCCGTCGAGGCGTCGAGCGGCGGCTTGGGCGGCGGAGCTTCCACCGCCCGTGTCGCCGCCAGCACCGTCGGGTCGATCCGGTAGAGCGAGCCCGAGCGGCCGCAGACCAGGACTTCCTCGGCATTGCTGCTCTTGCATGCTTGAGCGCCGGCGTCCTTCAGCGCCTTACCGATCGTCGGCTGACGCGCCGCCGGCTGCACTTGCGCTCCAGCGTTCGCGGGCCACGCCAGGCCGGCCGCCAGCAAAAGACATGCGCGCTTCGCCATTCCACCTCCGGACGCGGACTGAACCAAGCGTACCAGAGCTCGCTGTCCGCTTGCGACCTTTTCTTCGCTCCGGCGTTTCGTTTCCGTCACTATTCCAGGAGCAGCGAGATGGATTTGAAGTTGCTCACCGCGGCGGCGCTCGCGACCGCTCTGACCCTCTCCGCCGCACCGGCGCCGGCGCAGCAATTCGCGGGAATGACGCCTTCGGACATCAGGCCGCCAGAGCCTCCCCATGTGCGCCCGTTCCCCCATGATTTCGCATGCCGGGACGGCGATTTCCGGCGGATGCATCGCGATGTGCGTCGTGACCGGCGCGATGACGGCCGTTTCCGTTGCCCGATCGGCGACGGCTTTGCGTATGCCGACGGCGAATGGGCGCTCTACAACAATCGCGCGTTCGACCCTGACAGCTACAACGACTGGTGGAACGACCGCCCCGACCGCGCCTACCCGCGCTGGGTGCGGGAGCAGCACGCCCGCGGCACCTGCGATCCTGATCGGATGTGGTGGTCGGGGAGCGGCTGGCATTGCTGAGCGAGCCGCCCGAGCCGGCACTCAGCTAGTTGCCGCCGGTTGGGGGATCTGCTGCCGCCTTCGCCTTGGCGTCCGCCGCTTTCTGTGCCTCTTCCGCCTCGCGCCGCGCCTTCGCTGCCAGGTACAGGTGATATTCGTCCGGCTTCGGGTCGGTCAGGAACATGCTTCCGACTTCCTGTCCTGCTGCAAGCCGCTTCGCCATTTCGGCGGCGGTTAGCGCCGCACCGAGAAGATTGATGCCGGCGTTGGCGCACGGCATCGGGCCTACGGTCGAACAGTCGGGTCTCGGCGTTCCTCCGCCGGGGCGGACCGGCCGACCGGGACTCCGCGTTGCGCGCTTGGCCTCCATGACGTCGGGATTGAGCCGGTAGCCGTTCGGCCGCTGCGTGCAGATGACGATGGTGCTGCTGTCGGCAGAAGGCGGAGAACACGCCAATGGCGTGGAAGGCGCAGCTTCGGCCGCAGGAGCGAGCATGGCGAGCGCAACAGGAAGGGCAACCACCATCATTTCACCCTCTGCCGCATGGGATTGCCAAGCGATGAACGCTGCTAATGGTGAAACTCGCGCTCCGCTTCCTGGAACCAGCCTTTCGGGGCCACGCCCTGTTCGTGCTGGACAAGCTGCGGCGGCTTCGGCTGCGGCTGACTGCCGGGAAAGGCGATCACCATGATCGCTACGGCGAGCACGCCGAGGAGGCCGAGAAGCGCCACAAACGGACCGGTCGAGAGCA
>JABFXK010000218.1 GCA_013361785.1 Sphingomonas sp. | reverse complement strand
ACGTCCGTCAGCGTCAGGTGATGCGGATCCTGCCGCGCATCAACGAGGACGTGAACGAGGAGTGGATCAGCGACAAGACGCGCCACCACGTCGACGCCCTCGTCCGCAACCGGCTCGACCGGCCGTGGGTGCGCGAGAAAGGCAAGCTGCGCGAGGCGAGCTGGCCGGAAGCCCTCGATATCTTCGCCAAGCGCCTGAAGAAGGCGGGCGCGAAGACGGCGGCGATCGCCGGCGACCTGCTCGATGCCGAGACGATGTACGCGGCGAAGAAGCTTCTCGAAGGGCAGGGAAGCAAGCTGCTCGAGGGTCGGCAGACAGGTCTCGCCTACGACACCAGCTCGCTAAGCGCCGTCGCCTTCAATTCGACTATCGCCGGCATCGAGAATGCCGATGCGGTGCTGCTCGTCGGCTCGAACATCCGCTGGGAAGCGCCGTTGATCGCTACCCGCATCCGCAAGATCGCGCGCAAGGGCGGCAAGGTCTTCGCGATTGGGCCGAAAGTCGACCTCGGTATGAAGGTCGAATGGCTCGGCGACGATCTCAAGCTGCTCGGCAAGCTGCCCCAGGCCGTGACCGAGACATTCGCCAAGGCCGAGCGTCCGGCGGTGATCGTCGGGCCGGGTGCGCTCGCAGCGGGCGGTCTCGGCGCCGCGCTCGCGCTGGTTCAGCCGCTTGGCCTGATCAAGGACGGGTGGAACGGCTTCAACGTCCTCCACACCGCGGCCTCCCGCATGGCCGGGATCCTCCTCGGTTACGCGCAGAAGGGCGGCATCGCCGACATCGAGGCGGCAGCGCCGGAGCTGGTGGTGCTGCTGGGCGCCGACGAAGTCGCAGCCGACCGGTTCAAGGGCGTGTTCAAGGTCTACATCGGCCATCACGGCGACACTGGCGCCAAGCAGGCCGACCTGGTGTTGCCCGGCGCAGCCTATGCCGAAAAGCACGGCACCTACGTCAACACCGAGGGCCGCGTGCAGTGGAGCGAGCGCGCCGTATTCGCTCCGGGCGAGGCACGCGAGGATTGGGCGATCCTGCGCGCCGTCAGCGAGCTTGCCGGCAACAAGCTGCCGTTCGACAGCTACGACCAGCTCCGTGCGCAGATGATCGAGGAATATCCGCAGCTCGGCCGCCGCGACGCGCTGGTCGACCTCCCGTGGTCGCCACCGAAGCTGCCGGCCAAGGCCGAGGGCCCGATCCGCTATCCGATCGCCGACTTCTTCCTGACCAACGCCATCTGCCGCAACAGCCCGACGATGCAGCGTTGCTCCGAAGAGCTCGTCCGCGGAGTCCAGTTCAAGGAGGCGGCGGAGTGACCGCACTCTTCCAATCCTGGGGCGCGAGCTACGGCTGGGCGTGGTTCTGGTCGATGTTCATCGGCATCCTGATCATCGCGCTGCCGCTGATGCTCGCGGTAGCAATGATCATCTATGCCGAGCGCAAGATCTGGGCGGCGATGGCGCTTCGGCGGGGACCGAACGTGGTCGGCCCCTGGGGCCTGCTGCAGAGCTTCGCCGACGGGCTAAAGGTCTTCCTTAAGGAGACCATCATCCCGACCAGCGCGAACAAGGGCCTGTTCCTGATCGCGCCGATCGTCACGTTCACCGTTGCGCTAATCGTCTGGGCGGTGGTGCCGTTCCAGGCGGGCGTTGTACTCGCCGACGTCAATGTCGGGCTGCTCTACATCCTCGCCGCGAGCTCGCTTGGGGTCTACGGCGTGATAGTCGCCGGCTGGGCCTCCAACTCCAAATATCCCTTCTTCTCCGCGCTCCGCGCGGCCGCGCAGATGGTGAGCTACGAGGTCTCGATTGGTTTCGTGCTGATCACCGTCGTGCTCTACGCGAACACGTTCAACCTCAGCGGCATCGTCCTTCAGCAGAAGGGCTTCGGGCTAGGGTTCTTCAACGGGTTCGGGTTCAACCTGCTGCTCTTCCCGATGTGGGTGGTGTTCTTCATCAGCTCGATGGCCGAGACCTTCCGCACGCCCTTCGACCTGGTCGAGGCCGAGAGCGAGCTCGTCGCGGGTCACCAGACGGAATATTCTTCGATGAGCTTCGCGCTGTTCTGGCTCGGCGAATATGCCAACGTGATCCTAATGTGCGCACTCAACGCGATCATCTTCTG
>JABFXK010000244.1 GCA_013361785.1 Sphingomonas sp. | reverse complement strand
GGCGTCAGCACAGCTGTTACGCGAAATTTGCTACTCGGATTCTTAAATCATCCGGAAGCGCTTCCGGAGTCATGCGAGATGCTGGCAACTCTGCCCGTTCCTGATCGCAGCACTCAGGAACTGCGAAACGAGCTGCTCGCCGCCGCCTTCTCCGGCGCCGCGCTTGATCGGCAGGGCCTTGCCACCATATTAAGCGCCGATGGAGCAACGGGCCCGAAAGCCCTCGGCACCATGGGTTTTTCCTTCACCCGCCGCGACAGCGATCCCGACCGCGCCCGAAGCGATCTGGCCGCAGCCGTGGAGATCATCGCCGCGGCGGAGGAAGTGGACCGGGCGCTGGAAAATGCAACGGAACGGCTGAAGCGGGATTTCACCGACGAGGCCCTGGAGGAGCAGCAGCGCCTGATCGCGGCGCGGCACGGATTGAGACAGAGGCTGGCGCAGCTCGCCGGCACCGACTAAGCGACGGAACTTATGGCGAAAAACGAAGCACAGGAAGTCGACACGGCCGAGGCGGGCGATGCCCCGCTGATCGACCTCAACGACGCGACGATCAAGAAGCTCATCGCCCGCGCCAAGAAGCGCGGGTTCGTCACTTATGACGAGCTCAACGAGGCCCTCCCCCAGGACCAGATGAGCAGCGAGCAGATCGAGGACATCATGTCGGCGATCAACGACATGGGCATCAATGTCGTCGAGGCCGCCGAGGACAGCGAGGACGAGGACGACAAGAACGAGCCCGAGCCCGCGATCGACGAAGAGGTCGATCCGCTCGACGACGGCGGCCCCCGCCCCGCGGCCGCGGCCAAGAAAGAGCCGACCGACCGCACCGACGATCCCGTCCGCATGTACCTGCGCGAGATGGGCGCGGTGGAGCTTCTCTCCCGCGAGGGCGAGATCGCCATCGCCAAGCGCATCGAGGCCGGCCGCGACACCATGATCTGGGGCCTGTGCGAATCGCCGATCACCTTCAACGCGATCATCGACTGGTCGAACGCGCTCAACGAAGGCCGGATGCAGCTCCGCGAGATCATGGACCTCGAGGCGATGCTCTCGAAGGGCCCGACCGCCGAGCAGCTGACCGAGGCCGAGGAAGGCGGCGAAGGCGCCGAGGGCGAGATCAGCGAGAAGACCGCCGGCCCGACCATCAAGGAAGAGGAAGAGGTCGCCGAAGAGCCCGAAGCCGCGTCGGAGGACGAGGACGAGGACATGGTCGAGCGGCGCGCCCGCCCCCAGGCCGAGGAGGAGGACGAGGACAACACCCTCTCCCTCGCCCAGATGGAAGAGACCCTGAAGCCCTCCGCGCTCGAGAAATTCGCCGAGATCACCTCGATCTACAAGAAGTTCTCCAAGGTCCAGGCCCACCGCATGGACGCGCTCCAGGCCGGCCAGGACTTCCCCGCCGCCGAGGAGAAGAAATACCATAAGCTCCGCGAGCAGCTCACCGCCGAGGTCGAGAGCGTGCAGTTCCACGGCTCGAAGATCGAGGCCTTGGTCGACGCGCTCTACACCTACAACCGCCGCCTGACCGCGCTCGGCGGCCAGATGCTCCGCCTCGCCGAGCGCCACCGCGTGCCGCGCAAGGCGTTCCTCGAAAGCTACATGGGCCACGAGCTCGACGAGAACTGGCTGAAGGACGTCTCCAAGCTCGACAAGAAGTGGGCCGCCTTCGCCGCCGCCGAGGGCGACACGGTCGAGCGCATCCGCACCGAGATCAGCGCCATCGCCACCGCGACCGGCACATCGCTCGGCGAGTTCCGGCGCATCGTCAACATGGTCCAGAAGGGCGAGCGCGAGGCCCGAATCGCCAAGAAGGAAATGGTCGAGGCCAACCTCCGCCTCGTCATCTCTATCGCGAAAAAGTACACCAACCGCGGCCTCCAGTTCCTCGACCTCATCCAGGAGGGGAACATCGGCCTGATGAAGGCGGTCGATAAGTTCGAATACCGCCGCGGCTACAAATTCTCGACCTACGCGACCTGGTGGATCCGGCAGGCGATCACCCGCTCGATCGCCGACCAGGCGCGCACCATCCGTATTCCGGTGCACATGATCGAGACCATCAACAAGCTCGTTCGCACCGGCCGCCAGTTCCTCCACGAAACCGGCCGCGAGGCGACGCCCGAAGAGCTCGCCGAGCGCCTCTCCATGCCGCTCGAGAAGGTCCGCAAGGTCCTCAAGATCGCCAAGGAGCCGATCAGCCTCGAAACCCCGATCGGCGACGAGGAAGACAGCCACCTCGGCGACTTCATCGAGGACAAGAACGCCGTCATCCCCGTCGACGCCGCGATCCAGTCGAACCTCAAGGAAACGGTCACCCGAGTCCTCGCCAGCCTAACCCCCCGCGAAGAGCGCGTGCTCCGAATGCGCTTCGGAATCGGCATGAACACCGATCATACGCTGGAGGAAGTGGGGCAGCAGTTCTCGGTTACCCGCGAACGTATCCGGCAGATCGAGGCGAAGGCCTTGCGGAAGCTTAAGCACCCGAGCCGGTCGCGCAAAATGCGGAGTTTCCTGGACCAGTAGGTCTTGAGCGCCCGAGCATAACGGAGCGTTCGCGACGTCACCCGCGCCGAATCGGGCGGCCGTCGAGCCGGTCGGCCATCGCTTGTTCGCCCGAACTGCGGTAAAGCGGAAGCTCCCCCAAGCCGAAGGGAGGAGACCATGAAGAAACTGGTGCTGGCCTTGACCGCGCTGAGCCTGCTCGGCGGCGCGGCCACTCCGTCGACCGCCGCGGCCTGCCGCGACAAGCACCGCAAGTTCATCAAATGCCCGAAGCTGTGCCGCGACGCGAAGGGCCACTTCAAGAAATGTACGTAGCCGGGGTCCGCCGGCCTGCTCGAGCCGCCGCGCTCCTGTCCGCGATAACTTTGCAGGTAGCCCGTCGTAAGTTAGGGTCGGCGCCATGAATCTGCTCTGCCGATTTCTCGGCCATCGGCTCCATGGCCGGCAAATGGACGCCAACTTCAAGGAATATAGCCACTGCAGCCGCTGCAGCAGCGCGCTCGAGCGCGAAGCAGGCGGGAAATGGAGGCGCGCCGACGCTCCTCGTTCCGCGGCCAGAACGATCTCCCGTTCCGACGCACCGGTTCCGCCGTCGAAACGCTAGGCACCTCCAGCGCCTCAGAGCGTTTATCCCGCAAAAGAAGTTGAGGTTTACGATGGACTACGAACGGATCGTAGCCGTCGGCTTGCTTACCAGGAATGACGTGCGGCTGTTGGGCCCGTCATTCGACAGACTGTGGCCCGTAGAGGAAGCGCCGCACTTTCGCGGCCTCCTGAAGGCTATAGACGAAGCAGACCGTCGGCTGACGCAGCAGCGACACTCGATGCCGCATTGATTGCTGCGCGCGTCGAGTCGCAATGGGACAGGCAGTTGGGGAAGCCCCAGCAGTGGACTTTGCGCTTGCGCTGCCACAGCTCCAACTGGCGCCCGTCGACGCAAAGCTCTTGGGCAAGCGCGATCGCCGCCGCGTCGTCGCGCGCCTTGAACTCATGCGGCCAATGAAGCTCGCCGCCCTCGAGCATGTACAAACGATATTCCTGCATTTCCCACCCCGAAACTATCGCTCTGAAATAGCAGGAGAATCCTGAACTTTAGCTGATCGGCGTGAGGCAGGCTGCGCGCTGCCGCGGCTCCTGCGACAGCGCGCTGGTCGTGAAGCGGCGCCTCCAGCTCAGCTAATAGGCCGCGCCGGCCGGGCGGATCGGCACGCCGCTGGGCGAGAGCAGGTGCCAGGTGCCCCAGGTGTCGGTGACGTTCTCGCCAGTCGTGTCGCCGCGCACCCGGTCATGGCTGTAATAATAGACCGGCCAGCCGTTGTAGGTCACATGGGGGCCGCCGTGCATCGTCATGACCGTGAGTCGGGAAGCGTCGACTCCTGCCGCGGCGACCGGCGCTGCGGCATGGAGCGGAGGCCACACCGCCAGGCAGGCGCCGGAGCAGCGGTCCATACCCGCGCCGTTCTGCGTCCCTTCGAGGATGTAGAGGGACCGCCCAGCGCCATCCACGAGATAGGTGCCGTACGGCGGCTTGGTCGCGGTGGTGACGGTCAGCGCCGTGGCGGGGACTGCAGCGACGACCGCCGCGGGAGCGGGAACGACCGTCTCGGTCGCGCAACCGCTCAATGCGAACGCCGCCGCGCCGGTCAAAGCAAGGATGCGTGTCATCATGATCTCCTTTTTCGGAGCCCGCGAAAAAACGCGTGCCTCGCCCGTGTCGTTCCGCCGGTGGCGCAGGATGGATTTTGCTGTCCTACAGCGGTGCTTTTGTGCCTCATCCTTCCGTGATGCTCAGCCCATTTCAGGAAAGCTGATAAAGCTGACGACACCCTCCCTCGCGGGACGAACGCGGGCGGCTGTGAGCTTCCGAGACGCGTGATTCCTCACCGAACTTGTCGCTTCCCCTCTGGTCAAACCTATTGCCGGCCGCCAATGATGGTCGCCGCCTCCGAGTAGCGGCCGCGGACCGCCGCTCTTCGACCATCATGCCAAAATCGCTCCATAGCTTGGATCCAGTCAGATGCTTTCCCTTGACCTTTTTAATGTTGTTTCAGCGGAGCGGCGCCGCTGGCTGGTGACCGGCGCCGCAGGCTTCATCGGGTCCAATTTGATCGAAGCGCTGCTCACAGCCGGTCAAGAGGTGATTGGGCTCGATAATTTTTCCACGGGCCACAAACGCAACTTGGATGAAGTGTGTGCCGTATTGCCCAACGCGGCGAATTCGCGGTTTCAGATGATCGAAGGAGATATTCGGGACCGGACTACCTGCGTCACCGCCGTAGAAAACGTTGACTTCATACTGCACCAAGCCGCCTTGGGGTCTGTGCCGAGGTCGATTGCCGACCCGCTGACGTCGCATGATGTGAACGTTACGGGCATGCTGAACATGCTGGACGCGGCGCGGCTCGCAGGTGTGCCCAAGTTCGTCTACGCCGCATCAAGTTCGACCTATGGGGACAGTTCCGAGCTTCCGAAGCGCGAAGATAAAATCGGCGCGCCGCTCTCGCCTTATGCGGCCACGAAGCTCGCGAACGAGATCTATGCAGGCGTGTATGCAAAGACGTATGGATATCGCGCGACCGGCCTTCGATATTTCAATGTGTTCGGGCCACGGCAGGATCCGAACGGCGCTTATGCCGCAGTGATCCCGAAATGGACCGCCGCCATGATCCAGCAGGCGGACGTCGTGATCAACGGCGATGGTCAGACCAGCCGTGACTTTTGTTACGTTGCAAATGCTGTGCAGGCGAACCTGCGCGCGGCGCTTGCGCCCGATGAGGCTCAAGGGCAGGTCTACAACGTCGCAGTTGGTCAGCAAACCACATTGCTCGAGTTGTTCACGCTGATCCGTGACACACTTGGCGAGCGTCAGATTCACTACTCGCGCAACCCGACGATGAGCGACTTTAGACCCGGAGATGTACGACATTCGCTCGCAGATATCTCGAAGGCGCAGCAGGAGCTAGGATTCAATCCGACACACACGATTGGAGAAGGCATTGCGGCGGCGATGCCCTGGTACATTGATTTCTTCAGTCGTGGAGCGGTTTAGAACCTGCGATGCGTGTATAACTGACGGCGGAGAGGAGGTCTGGAGATGCGGAAAAGAAGCAACGCTGAGCGAAGCATCTCACAGCAGCTCGAGCGCGTTAAATCTGAAGTTGACCGCCTCAACAATATGGTGGCCACGTTCGACCCTGACTGGGCGGTGGCTGAGGTCTCAGCGGAGCGGATCCGTGGAATTCTCGCGTCCCGGCGTAGACGAGAAAAGATCTTTGGCGCCGGTGTTTTTGGCGAACCGGGTTGGGACATTCTTCTGGAGGTTTACGCTCGAAAGCTCGAAGGGACCCGAGCAACGGTGACGGAGGCGTGCGTTGCCACTGGTGTTGCCTACACTACGGCGCTCGCGTGGGTTCGCCGACTTGAACGGGAAGGATTGATTACTCGCACGGCAGACACGGAAGATCTGAGACGTGTCTTCGTTAACATGAGTCCAAAAGCAACGACTGCGATGGAAAGATATTTCAGCGAAATGCTAAGCCCGTCCCGGTGTTAACTCCGAGAAAACCTTTGTGGACGAGCAGCCAGTTGTCAGGCGGTACATAGCCGATCTGCGCCTACCAGGAGGCGAGCTGCTCCGCGCCAAGGACTATATCATCGATCTCAATGACGCCGTTAATTGGTGTGACCAGACCCATCAGCAAATCGATAAGCGTGCTTTCCCACGGCGTATCGACGGCAGCCCGCGCCGACCTCGTCTATCTCTTGGACAACCGGAGGATTATTGATTCGCAAAGCTCGGCGGATGGGAGCAAGCGACGACGAGGTTTGCGACGGATCACCGGCCGATAAACCGTCTAGTTCTTTGATCCGCCCGGCCCACTAACTGATCGCACTTTAGCGTCAATTCGAGCGGCTGTGGCGTCAGTTAACTAGGTGGGCATGCGAGCTCCAACAAGTCGCGGATCACGCTGCAGCGACAATTGAGGATCCGAGAGCACTGTACTTGTCAAGTGATTGGACTGGGTTGGCTTCGTCCTGCTCGGCGGCTATGGTGTGGTCTTTGTCCGTCAACATCTTCAGGGTCCCTCACCCACCATGGTATCACTAAGCGAAGAGCACCCTAGACCTTGGCTTTGCCGATCGCTGAATCTGTGCGGAATGCGGAGGTTCGCGCGGGCATTCTTTGGGAGAGACGAGCGTGAATAGAGGGTTGGCCGTCGGAAACGACCCATGGATGCCTGCGCGCTACGCCTCTGAGGAGCCGGTCAACCCGCAGCGTAGCTACTCCGCCACGAACTTTTTGGATCTGGCGACAGTGCTACGAGCCATTCACCACTGGCGGATGCTCATTGCAGCTACGGTTGCGGTCGGTTTAGCCGGAGCCATAGTGGTGACGCTTTTAACTCCTCCGATCTACCGCGCGCGAGCCACGCTCGAAGCCAATCCCCCTGCTTTCGAAGTGACGGACAGCAAGGATGGAGATCAGCAGCAAGCTTCTCAGGCCAATAGCCCTGATTTTGTAGCCACCCAGGTTGGCCTGCTCCAGAGCCGAGCCGTGGCCGAACGTGCCGCGCAGCAGTTAAATCTTGCCAATAACCCTCAGGTGGTTCCTGCGAATGTTAGCGCATCAAACCGACTCAGGGAAGCCACGTCGGTCATAGCCAGGAGCCTCAAAGTGACACCGCCGGAGAGCGGCGATCTTATAGCGTACACAGTAGATGCAAGAACGCCTGAGCTCGCAGCATCGATCGCCAATGCCATCGCTGATGGGTTCATTACTTCGGCAATTCAACGGCGATATGAGTCTTCAGCTTACGCCCGCAGTTTCCTCGAGCGACAGATCAATAAAACGCGTGCCGATCTCGAGCAGTCCGAGCGTGGGCTCGTTCAATACGCGCAGGCGCAAGGTATTGTTAGCACGTCCAGTGCGAATTCGTCGAATGGCCAAGGCGGCAGCGGCGATACGGACTCGCTACAAGGTGCATCACTGGTCCAACTAAACCAGGCGCTCGCACAAGCAATTTCCCAACGGATCGCGGCCGAAGGGGCGTACCGACAATCGCTGAACACGGGCCCGACCAGTGAGGTGACACAGAGTACGCTAGCTTTGCAGCAGCAGCTCGGCCAACTGCAAGCGGAATATCAGCAAAAGCGCACGTTCATGAAGCCTGATCACCCCGAGATGGTCAGCCTCCGATCCCAGATCGACGAGCTCCAGCGGCAAATGACAAAAGAGCAGGCCCAAGTTTCATCAGGACACACCAATACACTGCTCGCTCAATATCGGGCCGCGCTATCAACGGAGAACAATCTGAAGTCCCGCGTTGCACAGCTCAAGGGTGACGTGCTCAATCTGCGTGGGCGGAGCATCCAGTACACCATTCTCCAACGAGACGTTGACACCACTCGGGCGCTCTACGACGCGCTTCTCCAGCGCTATAAGCAAATCGGTGTCGCGGGCGGAATAGGCCTTGCGCCAGTGTCAATTGTCGATCGCGCAGATCCACCCGGCGGACGATTCAAACCGAATCTGCTTCTGAATATCCTTGGAGGGCTGGCACTTGGTTTCCTCAGCGGCGTCGCCGGTGCACTCGGGATCGAGTTCGTCAACGACACGATCAAGACCCGTGAGGACGTCCGCCACAAGCTTGCGGTGCCGTGCTTCGGC
>JABFXK010000035.1 GCA_013361785.1 Sphingomonas sp. | reverse complement strand
CGCGCGGTTGCCGGTTACCGTCTGCGCCTCGCCCTCCTCATTCGCCGGCGCGGACGGCCGCCAGCCCGACGGGTTGACGGTCATCGGACGACCTCCTTCAGCGCAGCTTCAAAGGCGTCGATGTCCTCGTCCGTGACTGTTTCGGTAACCGCGACGACGAGCCCGTTCTGAAGCGCTTCGGCGCCGGGATAGAGCCGCCCCAGCGAGACGCCGCCGAGCACGCCACGCTCGACCAGCGCGTGCACCGCCGGACGCGCCTCTATCGGCAGTTTCAATGTGAATTCGTTGAAGAAACTTTCGTTGACCAGGCCCATTCCGGGGATGGCCGAGAGCCGGTCTGCAACCTCGCACGCGCGCGCGTGATTTAGTTGTGCGAGCTGCCGAAGCCCTTTCTCGCCGAGCAGCGTCAGGTGGACAGTGAAGGCGAGCGCGCACAGCACCGAGCTGGTGCAGATGTTCGACGTCGCTTTCTCGCGCCGGATATGCTGCTCGCGCGTGGACAGCGTCAGCACGAAGCCGCGCTTGCCCTCCGCGTCGACCGTCTCGCCGGCGAGGCGGCCCGGCATCTGCCGGACATGCTTTTCGCGGCAGGCGAACAGGCCGACATAAGGACCACCGAACTGAAGCCCGACTCC
The DNA here is from genome assembly GCA_013361785.1 of Sphingomonas sp. GTDB lineage: Bacteria > Pseudomonadota > Alphaproteobacteria > Sphingomonadales > Sphingomonadaceae > Sphingomicrobium. The sequence continues at coordinate 7,621 of JABFXK010000035.1, read as the reverse complement.
GATGCTCTGGCCTTCGCCGACGACGATGTCGGCGACCATCTCACCGGGCGATTTGATGAGGCCGAGCGCGACCGGTTCGGTAACCACCGCGATCAGGAGCGCGCCCGCGGCATGCGCCGCCTCGGCAATTGGCGTCAGGTCCGTGATCCGCCCGAGAATGTCCGGATATTGGACCACGACCGCGCTGGTCTCCGGACCGATCTTGCCGATCAGCCGCTCGGTGTCCGGCTCGGCGTCGAGCTCGGGCAGCGCCGTCGCCAGCGCATCCTCGCTGAATTGCGCCAGGGTCTCGGCGACCTTCACATAATGCGGGTGAACGCCCGACGAGATCAATGTCTTGTTCCGCCGCGTGATCCGGTGCGCCATCAGGATCGCTTCCCACATCGCGGTCGAGCCGTCGTACATCGAGGCGTTGGCGACCTCACAGCCGAACAGCCGCGCGACCTGCGTCTGGAACTCGAACATCATCTGCAGCGTGCCTTGCGCGATCTCCGGCTGGTAGGGCGTGTAGCTGGTCAGGAACTCGCCGCGCTGGATGATGTGATCGACGCTCGCGGGGATGTGGTGACGGTAGGCGCCGCAGCCGACGAAGAAGGGCACGTCGCCGGCGACCATGTTCTTTCGCGACAGCGCCGCCATGTGTCGCTCGACTGCAAGCTCGGAGGCGTGCGGCGGCAGGCCGTGGATCGGCCCCTTGAGCCGCGCCTCCTCGGGCACATCGCGGAACAGTTCGTCGACGGAGCTCGCGCCGATCACGCGCAGCATCTCGCTGCGGTCGGCGTCGCTCAACGGCAGGTAACGCATCAGTTGGGCTTTCTCATGATGAAACGGAGCCGCACATAGTCGGCGACGCTCGAGGCAAAGCGGCCGGCGACGGCGGCGCCGATCTCGGCGCGCTCCGCCTCGGGAACGCCGGCGCGGTCGAGCCAGCCTCGGCGGAAAGTGGTCACCCACTGCGCGACGCCATGGTCAAGAGGCGTGGGCCGCTCGATCAGGCGCGCATCCACCTCGCGAAAACCCGCTGCTTCATAGACGTGCGCGAACTCTTGCGGAGAAGGATACCAGTTGATCGCAGCGGTTGGCGGCACGTAGCCGCGGATGATCAGCTCCTCGTCCAGCGCCTCGCGCAACTTCGCGAGATTGCCCTCGCCGCCCATTTCGCCGGCGAAGCGCCCGCCGCGCTTCAGCGCGCGGAAGATCCCGCCGGCAACCGCCTCCTTGTCGCGCATCCAGTGAAGCGCGGCATTGGAGAAGGCCGCATCGAACTCACTGTCGAAATTCATGTCGGCCGCATCGACCACCAGCGCGTCGACGCCGTTGGCGTGAGCGGCGCGGATCATGTCGAGGCTGCTGTCGATGCCGGTGACCGTGGCTCCCCGCTCGGCGATCTTCTTCGTCAGTCGGCCGTCGCCGCAGCCGACGTCGAGGATCCGCTCGCCCCGCTGCGGGTCGAGCAGGTCGAGCGCCGCCTGGCCAAGCTCGGCAACGAAGCTTCCGACGCGAGCATAATCCGCCGCGTCCCACTTGCTGGTCGAGGCGACGATCTCGCTCAGAGCGTCTTCACCCATTCGCGGTAGGCGTTCTCGTCCATCAGGCCGTCGAGCTCGGACGGATTGTCGAGCTTCAGCTTGAAGAACCAGCCCTCGCCTTCGGGATCGCTGTTCACGATCGACGGATCGTCGGCGACCTTGCTGTTGCCCTCGGTCACCTCGCCAGAAACGGGCGAATAAACGTCGGACGCGGCCTTCACCGACTCGACCACCGCGGCTTCCTGGCCCTTGCTCAGGCGCTTTCCGGTCTCCGGCACTTCGGCGAAGACGATGTCGCCGAGCTGCTCCTGCGCATGGTCCGAAATGCCGACGGTCGCGGTGTCGCCGTCGACTCGGATCCATTCATGTTCCTTGGTGAAATAGAGGCTCATGCGGAAGCTCCCTTGCGGTGATAGCGGTGCGGGACGAACGGCAGTGGCGCCACCCGCGCATCGAATAATTTGCCGCGCTGCTCGAGCTTGAGCGCGGTTCCGGGCTCGGCGAGGGGCGTCGCCACATAGCCCATGGCGATCGGCCGCTGCAGCGAGGGCGAGAAGCCGCCGCTGGTGATCTTGCCGACCTCGTTTCCTTCGCCGTCAAGCACCAACGCGCCTTCGCGCACCGGCTGCCGGCCGTCGATGTCGAAACCGACGCGCTTTTCGGCGGGACCGTTCTCCATCTCGGCAAGGATGCGCATCGCGCCGGGGAAGCCGCCGTCCGCCCGGCGACGCTTGTTGATGGCGAAAGTGAGGTCCGCCATCACGGGCGTTGTCCTGGTGTCGAGGTCGTGCCCGTAAAGCGGCAGGCCGGCCTCGAGCCGCAGCGAATCGCGCGCGCCTAGGCCGATGGGCTTCGCGAGCTCGTTCGCGGTGATCGCGTCGGCGAGATCGGCGGCAGCGACTGCCGGCAGCGAAATCTCGAACCCGTCCTCGCCGGTATAGCCCGAGCGACTGATCCAGAGATTGCGGCCGCGCCAGTTGAACGGACCGGCCTGCATGAAGCCGAGCTCGCTGACGCCCGGGATTATGGTTTCGAGGACCTCGGCGGCTCGCGGACCCTGAAGCGCGAGCAGCGCCTGCTCCTTCATATGATCGATGACGACGTCGCCCGGCAGGCGGCGCTCCATATAATCGATGTCGCCGTATTTCGTGGCGCCGTTGACGACGATGTAGAAGTCCTCGCCGCGGCGGGTCGCCATGAGGTCGTCGACGATCCCGCCCTCTTCCTCGAGGAGCAGAGAATATTTGGGCTTCATGTCGAGGGCGGCCTGGAAGTCGCCGGGCATCAGCTTTTCGAGCGCAGCGTCGACCCCGCGGCCGTGGACGAACAACTGGCCCATGTGGCTGACGTCGAACAGCCCGGCCTTCTCGCGCGTCCACAGGTGCTCGGCGATGATGCCCTCATATTGGACCGGCATTTCGTAGCCGGCGAAGGGGACCATCCTGCCGCCGTGCGCGCGGTGCCACGCATCGAGGGGAAGCTTGTCGAGCTGCTGCGGCTGGACGCCCTCGCCGCCCGTCGGATCGCCGCTGTAGGGCGTGCCGCGCGCCTGCGTCTCGTCGGTCGGGCCGTTGTGGGTTTCCCGGTTCATTCTGGCCTGCTCATTCAGATGCGCTCCGGCAAAAGGTGCGACCGCCAAGGCTCTTTCGAGCCGTGGGCGTGCCGCCCCCGTCTGTCCTTAGCGCCTGAGAGCTTTGCCCCTTCGGCGGCCGCGGCTTTCACACCGAGGCACTTTCCAGACTGTCAGGCGCGCACGGTCCTTTGTGCCTGAGAGATTCCGGGGGCGGTTGCTCCTTCGGCGCCGCACTTGCGTGCGAACTCTCCCGTGCGGCCATTTTCGACAGCGCGTGCCTTGGCCGTGCAGCCAAGCGAAGTCAACGCGTTAGCGCGTGGCGTTATATTTGATCTGGTCCTGCGTCAGCTCGAAGCCGACGAGATGCTCGAACGTCGCATCCGCGACAGCCTTCGCAACCCTTGGATCGGACATCGGGTCGATCGCCGCGTCGGCCTCGCCGGCTTTGCGCGGACGAGTGAGGATCGCGCGCACGTTCGCCGGAAGAGTGGCCGCCGCACGGTTGACGCGCACGACCGCCCGCACCTGCGTCCAGGCGTGCTGGCTCCCCGGCGCGAAGTTGAGCGCCACCTGCCCGATCTGCTTGGCCGCGACCTGTGAGCCGCCGCGAAGGGCGACGTCGAAATAAGGAAGCACGACCTGCCGCGCGGGACCCGCGTCGCGGCGCAGCGCGGTGATCGTGAACGTCGCCGTCGAGATGACTTCGTCGGTGGTCTGCTGACAGGTCGCGCGAAGGTCGCTGATCGACGCGGTCACGTCGATCGCGCGGGAATCGGTGCTGCCCGACGGATTGAACAGAGTAATGTCGCCCGTGCCCGCGGGAATGCCGGCGATCGGGCAGGCGCTGCGCACCGCATAGACGCCGCCCCCGTTCTCCGCGGTGATGTCGCCGGCATGGCGGCAGGCGCTGAGCAGGAGGACGGCAGCAAGAGCGGCGAGGCGAAGCTTCACTATGGACGATCCTTACGAGGCCGAAATCGAATGAGCGCGTTCATAGGAAGCCCCTTCTATGGCTGCAAGCGAAGCCTTATGTCGCTTTCTGCATGCTGAACCGCCCGCCCCTTCGTGTCCTCATCGCAGCGCCGCGCGGCTTTTGCGCCGGCGTCGACCGGGCGATCCAGATCGTCGAGCTGGCGCTCGAGCGGTTTGGGCCGCCGGTCTATGTCCGGCACGAGATCGTCCACAACCGCTTCGTGGTCGAGCGGCTGCGCGGGCTCGGGGCGGTCTTCGTCGACGAGCTCGACGAAGTGCCCGACGACCGGCCGGTGGTCTTTTCCGCCCACGGCGTTCCGAAATCCGTGCCCGCCGAAGCGCAGAACCGAGGGCTCGCTTTTGTCGACGCGACCTGCCCGCTCGTCTCCAAGGTCCATCGCCAGGCCGAGCGGCTGATCGAGGAAGGTCGGCACATCCTGTTCATCGGCCATGCCGGGCATCCGGAGGTCATCGGGACGTTCGGCCAAGTGCCGCAAGGCGCGATCACCTTGGTCGAAACGGTCGAGGATGCCGAGCGCGTCGAGGTTCCGAACGAGGTGAACCTCGCCTTCCTCACGCAGACGACGCTTTCGGTCGACGATACGGCGGCCATCGTCGAGGCGTTGAAGCGGCGCTTCCCCGCGATCCGCGCGCCCCGCAGCGAGGACATCTGCTACGCGACGTCGAACCGTCAGGCGGCGGTCAAGGCGATCGCGCCAGAGTGCGACCGCATGCTCGTGATCGGCGCGCCGAACAGCAGCAATTCGCTGCGGCTCGCGGAGGTCGCCGAACGGATGGGCGTTCCCGCGCGGCTGATCGAACGGGCGGCGGATATCGACTGGGACTGGCTGGGCGAGCCCGCAACGGTCGGGCTCACTGCCGGCGCGTCTGCGCCAGAGGTGCTGGTGCGCGAAGTCGTGGAAGCGCTCGCCGAGCGATTCTCCGTGACCGAGGAGATCGCCGACCACAGCCCCGAGCGGATGATCTTCAAGCTTCCTCGCGAGCTCGTCGCCTGAAGTGACCGACCTCCCGCTCGTCGAGATGTTCACCGATGGCGCGTGCCGCGGGAATCCGGGGCCGGGCGGCTGGGCGGTGCTGATCCGCGCGGGCGCGCGCGAGAAGGAAGTGTCGGGCGGCGAGCCGCTGACCACGAACAACCGAATGGAGCTGCTCGCCGCCATCCGCGGCCTCGAGGCGCTGAAGAAGCCGTGCCGGGTGCAGCTCCATACCGACAGCATCTACGTCCGCGACGGAATCACCAAGTGGATCCACAACTGGCAGCGCAACGGCTGGCGGACGTCGGACAAGAAGCCGGTCAAGAATGCCGAGCTATGGCAGGAACTGATCCAGGCCTGCGCGCCGCACCGGATCGAATGGCATTGGGTCAAGGGCCACAGCGGGCATCCGGAGAACGACCGCGTGGATGCGCTCGCGTGCAAAGAGGCGGACGACCAACGGGTGCATCATCGGCTTTGAGTGAACCGATTCGGCGAGAACACGGCCGGATCGATGTGTTGGACCATCGGGTCGGGCTGCTCTCCCAGCAGCACTGACGCGGCCATCTTTGCCGCTGCCGGCGAGGTCTGGATTCCAAAGCCGCCCTGCCCTGCACACCAGAAGAAACCCGGCACGTCCGCGTCGAAGCCGTAAACGGGCAGCCGGTCGGGCGCGAAGCTTCTGAGGCCCGCCCAGCTGCGCTCGACGGCCTCGATCGGCCAGTCGACGACCTTTTCGAACCGGTCGATCGCGGTTGCGATGTCGATCTCCTCGGGCGCTGCGTCGCAGGGATCGGTTTCGATCTCGTCGTGCGGGCTCAGCCACACGGTGCTGTCGCCCTCGCCTTTGAAATAGAAGCTCCCGTCGGCGCCGTCGACCAAAGGCAGCTTCTTCAACCCTGTCCGGCCGAGCCGCAGCTGAACGACAGTCCGGCGCTTGGGCGCGATTCCGAGCGGGCGTGCACCGGCGGCGCGGGCGACGTCGTCCGCCCAGGCGCCTGCCGCATTCACCAGGATCGATGCGGTGAGCCGCGAGCCATCCTGCGTGGTGATCGCCCAGCGATCGTCCCTCCGTTCCGCGCGCGCGAGGCGTGCGCCGGTCCGGACCGTTCCGCCGAGCTGCCGGAACTGCCTGAGGTACGCCGCGTGCAGCGCGCCCACGTCGATGTCGGCACAGCCGGGCTCGAACAACGCGCGATTCCATCCGGGGCGGATCCCCGGAAGCATTCGCTCGAGCTCTGCACGCTCGACGATTCGCGTTTCGACTTCCGGAGGAATTTCGGGCAGCTCGTCACGGGTGAGGTGGAGGTCGCCACGCACTCGAAGAAAGCCATGATCGCAAAAGTCGGACGGCGGCGAATCGAGGAATTTGCTCGAGGCGAGAGTGAGCTTCGCGACGTCACGACCACCGTAGCTTTCGAGATAGAAAGCCGCCGAGCGCCCGGTCGAATGATAGCCGCACTGGTCCTCGGCTTCGATAATCAGCGTTCGGCGCCTGTCGGCAATCTCCGCGCCCAGGCTCGCTCCGGCGATCCCGCCGCCGACGATGATCACGTCCAATCCACTCATTTCTTTCGCCGGTTACGAATTGGAAAGCCGCGCCGTCTAGGGGTGGCGTCATGTTCAACGCGACATTTACCGACCTGCTGCTTCTCGCGCTCGCGGCGATGCTCGTCATCGCGGCGGTGGTGGATGTCCGCACCTTCACGATTTCGAACCGGCTCAACCTGACGGTCGCGCTTCTCGCGCCGGTCTATTGGGCGTCGGTCGCCTTGTCCCCATGGCCCGGAGTCGCCGTCCAGCTCGCCGGTGCCGCAGCGGTATTCGTGCTGCTTGCAGGCGCCTTCTATGCGGGGATGATGGGCGGCGGTGACGTCAAGCTCGCCGCAGCGCTTGCTTTGTGGTTGCCGCCGGTGGGCACGATCAAGTTCCTTATCCTGATGTCCGTCGCCGGCGGCGTTCTCACTCTCATCGTCCTTGCGTGGCACCACGCGCGCAAGCGCGAGGGTCGGCCCGAAATCCCGTACGGAGTCGCGATCGCATTCGGCGGTCTCGCGATTCTCACCCAACGGTTTCTTAACCAATTTGTCTGATGTGTGAGGCTGTTCAAGTGGCCCTTCCAGGGGAGGCGATCGCGCCATGGATGTGAAGAAGCTCGCTCTGCTCGTTGGAGCGCTGGTCATCGCGGTGATTACCGCAGTCATGGCCAAGAACATGTTTGCCGGCGCCGGCGCACAGCAGGCTGCCGCGGCGCAAACGATCCCGCTTGGGCCCAAGGTGCTCGTCGCCAAGAAGGCGCTTCCTGTTGGCACGATCATCGATGCCGACAGCTTCGCTTTCCAGCCGTGGCCGAAGGAGCTGATGCAGGGCGCTTATTATGTCGAGGGCCAGCCGGATTCGAAGAATCTCGCCGGCACCGTCGTCCGTTATGCGATCGCCGCCGGCCAGCCGGTGACTCGCGGTTCGCTCGTGGGCCCGCAGGATCGCGGCTTCCTCGCCGCTGCCCTCGGCCCGGGCATGCGCGCAGTCACCGTTCCGGTGAATGCGACGAC
>JABFXK010000040.1 GCA_013361785.1 Sphingomonas sp. | reverse complement strand
AAAGGAAGAAGGCGATCGGCAGCCACGCGGCGCCTGTGAAACCACGACGGACATCGCGCAGGATCAGCGCGCCGATCATGCTCCCAGCTCCAGCCTTCGCCATTCGCCGCCGAGCCGCTGGTGCGACGCGGCAAGCACCGCGCCCCCCGCTTCGAGGTGGCGCTCGACGAGCAGGCCCAGCTTCTTGGCCCCGTCCGCGTCCAGTGCGTTCAGCGGCTCATCGAGCAGCCACAGCGGAGCGTCCGACGCCGCGACCCGCGCAAGCGATGCACGCTTGAGCTGGCCCGACGACAGCAATCGGACCGGCACCAGCGCCAGGTGCGCCAGCCCGAGCGCGTCCATGGCTTTCTCAGGCGCCGGGTTCCAGAACTGCAATGCGCGGCCCAGCGGCAACTCGCGGTCGAGCGCCAGCGCATCATCGGCAAGCGCGAGATCAGACCGCTCCACCCTGCCGCGCTCGGCGCGCAGCTGTCCCGCCGCGAGGCGGATCAGGCTCGATTTGCCGCTGCCGTTGGGACCAGCGACTTGCAGCCGCTCGCCCGGCCCCACTTCAAAACTCAGCCCTTCGAACAGCAGGCGTCCGCCGCGGCGCAGGTCGACATCCTCGAACCGCAGCAGCTGCCTCACTCGGCACTGTCCTCTAGTGCGTGCATGTCGTCGTCGGAAAAGCCGAAATGGTGGCCTACCTCGTGGATGACGATGTGGCTGACGAGCTCCTCGAGGCTGAGGCGGGTCGAGCTCCATTCGGCAAGGATCGGCCGGCTGTAGAGCGTGATCCGTTCGGGCAAAGTGCCCGAATGACTGACGCTCTGATGATTGAGCGAAACGCCCTCATAGAGGCCACTGAGCTGCATGGGATGGCTGAGGCCGAGGCGCCGGACGGTTTCAGGATCGGCGAGCGGCACGACCTGCAGAACGATGTCCCCGAGGCTCTCCGAAAAGGGGGAGGGCAGGCGCTCGAGCGTCCGCCGCGCAATGTCGTCGATCTCGGCTTCGGTCGGCATTCGGCTGGACAGGCGCTCGGCGGGAGTCATGGGTGTCGACCTAGGGACGGTCGTTTCGCTGAGCAACCTTGCCCAGTGCCGCGCCGCCCCTTAGATGGGCGCCCTTCCAGCGAAATGCGGAGCGGTGGCCGAGTGGTCGAAGGCGCTCGCCTGGAAAGTGAGTATACGGCAAAACCGTATCGAGGGTTCGAATCCCTCCCGCTCCGCCAGCCTCCTATCCGAGCAAATCCAAGAGCATCCTAGAAAACGTTGGAAAACCAACGAAAAATACAGCAAATCATCCTAGATCGTCCGCCGCCATCCACCACAATTTCGGGCCGCTTTTAGGGACAGTTTTAGGGTTGAGCCGGGGCTGTCCCTAAAATAAGGATCGACTTAGGCGACGATTCCGAGGAGATCCCACATGGCACGAGCGATCAATCGGCTCACGGTTAAAGGCGCCGCCGCCCTGAGAGAGCCCGGCCTCCACGCCGATGGCGGCGGCCTTTACCTGAACGTGAAAGCGACCGGGACGCGCTCGTGGCTCTTCATTTATCAATGGCGTGGCAAGCGCCGCGAGAAGGGCTTCGGTTCATTTCAGTTCGTCTCGCTCGATGATGCGCGAACCAAGCGGGATGAGGCCCGCAGGTTGCTTGCGGCCGGCAAGGATCCGCTGGAGCCGGAACGGCCGGAAGTGTCCGCCACGTTCGGCGAGGTGGCTTCGTCCCTAATTAGGGATCTGGAGGTTGGTTGGCGAAATCCCAAGCATCGAGCTCAATGGCGCTCTACGCTCGAGGGCTATTGCGCACCCATTTGGGACCGCTCCGTCGATACCGTCGACACGACTGACATCGTCGACATTCTCCGGCCCATGTGGAGCGCGAAGCCGGAAACGGCCTCGCGTGTTCGCGCCCGCATCGAGCGCGTGCTGGATGCGGCAAAGGTGAAGGGCTACCGCAGCGGCGACAATCCAGCGCGATGGCGCGGCCATCTCCAACATATTCTTCCAGGCAAGACACGAGGCTCAGGCGTTCGCCACCATCCCGCCATGCCCTACGGCCAGGTCCCGGATTTCGTGAAAGGGCTGAAGGCGCGGGTGAGCACCGCGGCTCGCGCGCTTGAATTCCTGATCCACACGGCCGCACGGACGAGCGAAGTCCTCGGCATGACCTGGGCGGAAGTCGACATGGAAGCCAAGCTGTGGACGGTAGCGGGCGACCGCATGAAGATGGGGCGCGAGCATGTTGTCCCTCTCACCGAGGCGGCGCTCATCGTGCTTCGTTCCATGGCCGTGCGGGGCCAGAAGCCGCAAGCGCCCGTGTTTCCAAGCAGCAGGGGCGTTCCGCTCAGCAACATGAGCATGGAGATGCTTCTCCGGCGGATGGGCTGCGACGATTATACGGTGCATGGCTTCCGCTCGTCGTTTCGCGACTGGGCGGGCGAAGAGACCGCTTTCCCACGCGAAGTCGCGGAAGCCGCCCTCGCGCACGTGGTGGGCAATGCCGTAGAGCGGGCTTACCGGCGTGGGACCGCACTGGCAAAGCGGCGCGAACTTATGGATGCGTGGAGCAAGTTTATGGGCGGACCCGGCGCCTAGGCCGAAGCCCCTTCACATGCGCGACTAGATCATTAACATCACAAATGCGCCGTCGAAGGCGCCGGGGCGTGAGAACCTCGACTTGGTAATCCTTCCGAACGCATTTCTTGCTTCGGGCCGGGTGGCCGCCGCGCATGTCCAGGCCGCTCGCGGCTAAAGGCGGCGGCGCATCTCCAAGGATGTTCTCAACACCCGGCTCACCGGCGCAATTCGCGAGGAGAATCGTGAATGCGCTTGGGGGAGGGTAAGTCGGTTTCGACCGGGCAATGCGGCCGTTTCGCGCGCGATCGCGGCAAACGGCGGCGGAGGCTCGGATGAGCCTTTCACGCCCGGACGCCGCACATCCGATCTCCGAGTCTGCGGACGAGGTGGGCACAGGCCGCGTGCGGCAACTCTATCGCGACCATTCATCGTCGCTCGTGCGGCAACTCACCCGCAAGACCGGATGCGGCGACCTTGCGCGCGACGTCGCTCACGAGACGTTCCTCGGCTTGCTCCGAATGGCGCCGGAAGGCCTGGAGCGGATCCGGCAGCCGGAGGCCTATCTTTGGCGTGTCTCGACCCGCCTGCTGGGGAAGTGGGGAACGTCCAAGGCGCTACGAGAACGGGGCACGCCAACTCTCGAGGTCATTGCAGATCCTCTCGTTGATCAAGTGGCGACGCTGGAACAGCGCGACACGTTGCGGCGGCTCGAGCATGCGGTCGAACAGATGAAGCCACGCACGCGTGAGATATTCCTCGCGCATCGCGTCGATGGGCTTAGCTATACCGAGATCGCCGAGCGCATGGGTCTCAGCGTCAAAGGCGTCGAGAAGCAGATGAGCAAGGCCATTGCCAAGATCGACCGCTTGCTGGATCGGGGCTGAGCCGTGGGATTTCGTCTGCCGAGGACCAAAGGAATGTTGCGCCGCGAAGCGGGAAACTGGCTCGCGCGCCTGCAGAGCGGACGCGATCCTGACCTTGAGCGCAAGTTCCGCCGTTGGCACGACGCCGATCCAAGACATGCGGCGGCATTCGATCGTGTGCGGCGATCGTACGAACAGGCCGGACTGCTCCGGCATTCAAGGCTGGCATCTGCTGCAAGCAGGCATTCTCGTCCGGGAACGCCAGCGCGCTCCCCTTCCCCGCGCCTTGCACTTGCGGCCGGGATCGCGCTCGCGGTGTTCGTGCCCGCCGGCGTGCTGCTTGTTGCGGGCGTCCTGCCGTTGAGCGGGACCAGCGCGATGGTGCTGGTTACCAGGGTCGGCGAAATCCGGCAGGTGGAACTCGCCGATGGATCCAAGGTAACGCTCGACACTGCGACAAAGATCGACGTGGAAGTCGGACGGTCACGCCGAACCGCTCATTTGCGATACGGGCGCGCGCGCTTTCAGATTGCGCAGGCAAATGCCCCGTTCGTGGTCGAGACCGGCAAAAGCAAGATCATGACCCGCCAAGGCGTGGTCGATGTCGAGCAAGGCGCGCAGCAGGATCGCGTCCTGGTTCTTGCTGGAGCGGCCGAAGTGCGCGGCACCGGTCGCGAAGGCGCCTCGCCTGTGGCGATCGCCGAGGGCGAAAGCCTGACGGTGAATTCCGGCGGCGCGGGGCAGAAGGGCGTTGCCGCGCCAGCTCCCGACTGGACCCGCGGCATGCTGCAGTTCGATGGGACGCCGCTCGTCGACGCTGTCGCGCTGGCCAACCGTTATTCGGAGCGGCACATCATTCTGCTGGGTGACATCGGTGGGCTCCGGGTCACGGGAGGCTTTCGAGCGGGTGACACCCTCGGCCTTGCCAAGGCCCTCGCGGCAGCGTTCGACCTGTCGCTCCAGCAACGGACTGGTGACGATCTGGTCCTGTCCCGCAAGAGCCCTTCCACGCCCCGCAAATAAAAACGGGGGGTAAACAGCCCGCCGACGCCTCTTCCCTTTGAAGGCCGCCATTTGGCCGGAGGGGGAGAACGGACGTGCGAAAGCTTCAATCGGCAGCCGTCTCGGCATTGCTCTTAGCGGCGAGCGCTACGGCAGCGAATGCGCAACCTAAGGATCAGTTTGTCTTCGACCTGCCTGCGGAAACGCTCTCGCAGGCACTGCGGGATGTTGCGCTTCGCACCGGCCGCAATGTCATTGCGCCTGACGAATTGGTCCAAAGCCGCCAGGCACCGGCACTCAGCGGCAATTTCACCGCCGAAGAGGCGGTGGCGCGGCTGCTGGTGGGTACCGGCTTGCGGTATCGGTTGGTCGAGGGGGCGTTGGTGGTCGAGCGCGGCCCTTCTGCGGCCGCGACCAATGCAGCCGGCGCGCCCGACACTGATCGGCAGGAAATCGTGGTGACCGGCACGCATGTGCGTGGCGCCCCGCCGACCTCGCAGGTGATTGTGCTGACCCGCAAGGACATTGAGCGCACGGGCGCCACTTCGGTCGATGAACTCATTCGGACGGTTCCGCAAAACAGCCAAGGCGGCGTGAACAAGGAGAATTTTCTCGTCGCGCTGCCCGACGCCGATCCGACCGATCACGGGGCGGGGATCAACCTGCGCGGTCTGGGGCAGCGCGCGACTCTCGTGCTGCTCAATGGCCGGCGCCTTGCGCCCAGCAGCCACGGATCCTTCGTCGATGTTTCGATGATCCCCATCAGCGCCATCGAGCGCGTGGAAATTCTCACCGATGGTGCGTCGGCGATCTACGGCTCCGACGCCGTCGGAGGCGTCGTGAATTTCGTGCTCCGCGATCGCTTTGACGGGCTGGAGACCACTCTGCAGACAGGGACCACCACCGATGGAGGAGGAACGGAATACCTGCTTTCGCAAGCGGCCGGCGGGACATGGAAAGGCGGTCATGCGCTCGTCGCCTATGAGTTCCGGCAGGAAGACGAGATTCGCGCGGCGCGGCGGCCGTTCACGATCAACCTCCGCCCGGACACATATCTCCTTCCGCGGGAGCGCAAGCACAGTGTTTTAGGGACGCTCGAACAGGAGTTGGCGCGCGAACTTCGCGCGGGCATCACGGCGACGTTCGCGCATCGGACAACCGATCGGACGCTGTTCCAGAGCATTTCGCCATTGCCTGTCGGAGTCGATGCGAAGGCGACCGCAGGAACAGTTTCCGGTGAACTGTCCTACAACCTGCCGCACGGCTGGCTGGCCCGGCTCGATGGCAATTACGCGCTCTCGAAGACGAATGAGCGCACGACGCAGCCCGGCGGCATTCCCCTCGTGAATGCGCGCGATGTGCGCAATTCCATCGTCGAAGGTGAGTTGCACCTGGATGGCCCGCTCCTCGATCTGCCGGCAGGGGCCATCAGACTTGCTCTCGGTGGCGACTTGCGGTCGGAGGATTATCGGGACCAGTTCCAATCCTCGACGTTTCGTCCAACCATAAAAGCGGCTCGGCGCACCGTCACCTCAGCCTACGGCGAGATTCTCGTTCCAATCTTCTCGAACGCGAACAGGCATCCCGGAGTTGAACTGCTTCAGCTCTCCGCAGCAGCCCGATACGACCATTATTCGCGCACCGGGTCGAGCTTCGATCCGAAAATCGGACTGCTCTGGTCCCCGGTCGCAGGACTCAAGCTGCGCGGCTCGTACAGCACTTCCTTCCGTGCGCCGCTGCTCTCGGAGGTCACCGGAGCATATAATGCGATCTACGAGCCGGCGCATTTTTTCTACATCGATCCGACGCAGGCGCCTCCGGGAAGCATCTTGCTCTTCCTCCAGGGCAGCAACCCCGACGTCAAACCCGAGACTTCGCGCAACTGGTCGCTCGGCGCGGACTGGACGCCGGAATTTGCGCAAGGGCTGAAGCTCACATTCAATTACTATTCGATCCGCTACTCGAACCGGATCGCGCTCCCGGCACCTTTGGTCATCGTCATCGGCAACCCGGCGTTCAGTCCGATCATCGACTTCGATCCGGACGTCACCGCGCTCACGCAGATTGTCGCGGGCGCGCAGAGCGTCTCGGACTTTACCGGACCGGGATTCAGTAACGGCGGTGCGACTCCGGCTGACGTGAATGTCGTTCTCGATGACCGCTTGACGAACACGGCGTTCACCTCGACGCGGGGCTTCGACCTCACTGCTCGCTACCCATTCAGTCTCGGGTCGAACCACTTCCTGGCGGACATCAATCTCAATCACATCATCCAGTTCGACAACCAGCTCACGTCCGCTAGCCCCATCATTCATGCGCTCGATACGCCTTACGAGCCGCTCAGCTGGCGCGCTCGGGCTGGTCTCAGCTGGAGCCGCTCCGGGTGGAACGGAAGCGTCTTCGTGAATTACGCCGGCAGCTATAGCGACAATCGGGCAGTGCAAGTTCGTCACGTGCGCCCGTGGACGACGGTCGACGCAAATCTGTCGTATCAATTCGGCGCGAACTCGCCGCGATGGCTGCGGGGCACCAAGCTATCCGCCTTTGCCGAGAATATCTTTGACGCCGACCCGCCTGCGCTTGCCGCCGATCCGGGGAGCTCGACGGGACTCGGCTACGACCCGGTCAATGCTTCCGCGCGAGGCCGCTTCGTTGCGATCCAGCTGCGCAGGAGCTGGTGATGGCCTACTGCGCGCGATGGCGCTCAGCGACCATGGTGCTCGCCGCAGCCACGTTCTTGGTCGCCGCGGCGGCGCCGGCCAGAGTCGGCCCGAACTCTCGTGAGCTGGTCGAGGTGGCCGACATCGAAGCGCTTGCGCCTTCCCCCGACGGACGCAAGCTCGCGTTCCGAGTCCAGCGCGCGTCCATTGCCGACAACAGCTATTCGATCATCTGGTATGTCGCTGATCTCGCAACCGGCACGGTCTTTCGAGCGGGCGACGGCGGCGAGCCCATCTACAATGACGGATTGATCGAGGCGGAAGCGCCCGTCTGGTCCCCTGACGGGCGCCACTTCTATCATCGCGCCCACGTCGATGGCGCGATCGGCATTTGGCGGGTTGCGGCCGATGGCTCCAGCAGCAAACCTGTGGTCGTCGGAGACTCGGACGTCGAAAGCTTCGAGCTCGCCGCCGACGGACGAACCATCAGTTATGTGACGGGCCCTAGCCGGGATCAAATCGCGCGCGCCGAGCGCCATGAGTATGACAATGGCATTCTCGTCGATGCGACTGTCGATCCCACCGTTAACCTCTACCACGGCGGCTACGTCCATGGCCGGCTCTCGAGCCAGCGCCTGATCGGCCGATGGTACGAGCACGGCGGGCTGCTCTGGCGGGTCGCCAGAGTTCGGCACCGCGTTGATCTCCAGTCGTCGCGCGAGCTGTCCTCGAACGTGCTTCCGCAGCGCACGCTTGAACCGCTCACCGCGTCCTGGAAGCCGGCCGGATTGAGAGTCACTGCTCCCGGCGGCGCGACGGCCGAGGCGAGCGGCAGCGAAGACGAGCCCCTGCTTGAAATCAAGCAAGCCGGCGCGCCTGTGATCCGCTGCAACGCCGCAGCCTGCAAGGACAGAATTGTCGCGCTGGTGTGGCGGCCGGGAACGACCGACCTCCTGTTCACGACCCAGGATGAGCACTTCCGTCAGTCCCTCTATCTTTGGAACCGGGGAGCAACTCGCGTGGAACCGATCGCGCGATCGAATGGCCAGCTGAGCGGCGGGCGCTCCGGTTCGGTTCCATGCGCCGTTACACGCTCAAACGCGATCTGCGTTGCTGCGAGCGCGGTATCACCGCCGCGTCTCGAGCGGTTTCAGCTCGACAGCGGCAGGCATGACATCCTGTTCGATCCCAATGCCGAGCTTCGGCTCCGCGCGCAGCCACAGGTCGAGCAGCTGACATTCCAGCTCAATGATGGGGGGGTCGCTAGCGGCACCTTGTTGTTTCCACCCGGATCACCGCCTGAGCGCGCTCCCTTGTTCGTCAACTACTATTATTGCGCGGGATACCTGCGCGGCGGTGTCGGCGACTCCTATCCCTTTGCTCCGCTCGTCGATTCCGGCTTCGTCGTCGCCTGTCTGAACACCGTCCCGTTTAAGCATTGGGGCGACGGCACAGATCGCGAGCGCGCCGCACTTGCAAGCGTGGCGAGCCTCGTGCGCCTTCTCGACCGGCGCGGCTGGATCGATCCGCACCGCGTCGGCATGGGCGGTTTCAGCGCCGGAAGCGAGGCGACCATGTGGGTCGCCATGAACAGCAATCTGCTCAGCGCGGCAGCGGTCGCTTCGCCGCAATATGAGCCGACTGATTACTGGATGAGTTCGGTAAGGGGTCGCGACGTTCCGAGTATCCTCAAGGATTTCGAGCAGGTCGGGTCGCCCGATGAGGACCCAGTGCGGTGGAAGATCATTTCTCCCGCGCTGAACGTCGACCGGATCAAGGCGCCGCTCCTGATGCAGCTGCCGGAGCAGGAAATGCGTGCGGCGATCGAGCTTTATGCCAGGCTCAGCAATACCAGCACGCCGGTCGAGATGTATGCATTCCCCGACGAAGCGCACATCAAGATCCAGCCCCGGCACCAGTTCGCAGTTTACCGCCGCAATCTCGACTGGTTCCGTTATTGGCTGCAGGGTCATGTCAATCCCGACCCGGCGCTTGCCGCCGAATATGAGCGCTGGAATGCCTTACGGCAGCGGCAGGTTCGCGCGCGTGCCGAATGAACGCAGCCATTGCTCGGCGGAGGCGATCTCAAGGATCCGGATATAGGCGGAGTCGCGCGGTTGCTCGTCACGGTCCAGATAGGATTTGATCGAGCCGGGATCGACGATGCCTTCGTCAGCGAGGCGGCCGGCAACCAGCAATTCGCGCAACTCGGACCGCTTCGCCATATAGACTTTGAGGAACATGCTCTCCAACGTGCCCTTGCTCCGCCGGTCGATGATTGCATTCGAGACCAGGCCGCGAAAGGCTGCCCTCGCCACGGCCCTGTCCCGACCGCCGGAGACCCAGAACCAGGACGGTATCCGCAAACAGAGTTCAACGACCGGCTGTGCCAGCAGCGGATGAAGGCCGACCGGCTCTCCCGGCCTCGGGTCCTCCAGAAAGTGATGTGCGCCAGCAATGATCCGAATATGCTCCGCGCTTGCGGGGAGCACGCCTTGGGCATCCGCAAGCCACGGGTGAACGTCGAAATGCTCGCCGGCCGCCGGGGCACGAAGAAAAGAGCGCTCCTCGGGCCACGTTACGCCACTGCGCCGTCGCCACCGCCTGGCTGCCGAGCGCCCTGCCTCCCACAGAGTGCAGCCGTGCAGGCCCGCGATGTCCCGCAGAGCGCTGAACGCTTCGCGGAGACCTCGCGCGAGGAACGCATCGATGACCGGCGCGGCAGTATTGAGTGATCCGAAGACATTGTCCCCTCCGCCACCGTCAAGGATCAGACTGGCGCCGCGCTCTTCGCTTGAGGCGGCGGCGAACGCGTGCCGCAGCGGCTGCAGGATCGGGTTGGAAGGACGACGCAAGGGATCTGTCGCCGGTTGAAACGAGAAATTCAGCGCGCCTTCGTCTAATTCCCGAAGACGGATGCCGCAGTGACTTGCGACCTCCCGCGCAAAGCGCCGCTCATCTCCGTCCCGAGAGTTGGTGGCGAAGGTGATTGCGCGAAAATCGATTCCGGCGCGCGCAAGGGCTGCCGCCACGATGGACGAATCGAGGCCGCCGGACAGTCGCAAGACAACCCTTTCGCCTGCGGCGAGCAGCCGCACGGTGCGCAGGATCTCTTCGCGCAACAGGTCCGCCGCCTCGGCGAGATTGCGAACCGCTGCGGGCGTTCCGGTGAAGCGCCCGGGCGACCACATTTGCCGCTCGCGAGCTCTGTTGTTCCTAACCTCCCGTAAGCTCCCCGGAAGCAACTCGCTGACACCGACTGTCCCAGTCATGCGCGTACGCAGGAACGGGAGCGTCAGCCACTGACGGACTGCATCGAGGTTGGGTTCGAACGATTCGGTCCAGCCGAGCCGGAGCATCTCGCTGTCGCTGGCATAGAGATCGAGTCCGTTCGCTGCTCCATAATAGACCGGAATCGAACCGGAGGGATCGCGCAGCACCGAGTGGCCGGAAGCATCGTGGCAGTCGAACAGGACGTAGGCGCCCCAGGAGTCGCGGATGATGGCTTCCGCTCGCATGATGGCGTCCGGCAATCGAGTGCGCCTGGTGCCGGTCGCGCGATCAAACATCAGCCCTACGGACACCGCATCATCGTCGTGCAGCAGTGGAGTGCCGGCCTCGCCCCAGAGCGAAAGCCTATCGCTCCTGAAGAGCCGAACGAGACTGCCTGCCCCGTGTCGAAGCTGGCTGTCTAATTCTTCCCGCAGCGGAAGCGGGCCCGCCGCGGCGAGAAAGCTCAGTTGCATGGGACGGTCAGAACCGGCGTGAAGGCTGCCACTCGCTCGGGCGTGTCGTTCAGCACGACCCCGTCGAACTGAAGCCAGCTGTGGGCGGCAAAGGGGTTGAGCTTGACACCGAGGATCAGGTCGGCCGACGAGCCCCGTCTCCCCAGCCAGTGATGAAGGGCAAGCGAGTCCTGCAAACAGGAGGGCCTGATCGGCACCCAAGGGCGAAGCCGTCGAAACCGCTGGGCGAGCGCGACAATCCTGTCCGTTGAAGCACGTGCGGAGCGTTGCCGTGTTCCTCGCCGGCAACCTTCGATCAATTTTTCAATCGGCTCGGACTGGAGCGCGCGATGCGCCCGCTGCAGGAGCCATCCGATCTCGATCAGATCAAGCGGCGCGAGGGAGCCGTCGGAGACTATTGGCAGCTCTCTTGTCGCAGGAAGAATATTCACCGGAGGAAGTTCGGTCGGCTTTTCCGCAGTCATGAACAGGCCGGTCGCGAGTAGGTGAGCCGCGCTCCGGGAATCCAGCGCAAGGTCCGGTTCGCGGCATAGGGCGCCAAATGCGGACCGCGCTGTTCCGTCCAGCGCGAAATAGCGGTCCCGTCGCAGGTCGAGGAAGACCGGTCTGTCCTCGACAATCCCGAAGCTGACGTGACGCTGAAGTTGGAGATAGGGCATGGCTCGGCATGCGCGCGGGGGTCGCGCCCCCGCGCGCCTGCTGGTTCACTCGTCGGAGAGCCCCAGGCCGAGGAAATAGCCGTTGTCCTCCGGCCTTGCGACGATCGGCGTTCCGAGAGTCTCGGTGCTTGCCGTGCCGAGTTCGAGCAGTTCGCTGCTGTTGTCTTCGCGTTCCATGTCAAGTTGCTCCTTCCGCTGCACGTCTTGCAGCAAGCTCAAGACTATGGCCGGCGTGCGGAGGTACGAAGCTTATATGATCTATATTATGCGAATGTTCTCATGGCCGCCGAAAGCAGGAGCGGCGCGGCGCAGTACGCCGCGCCGCAGACGCTTCACTCGTCGCTGATTCCGGCTTTGTGCCAGAAGCCCATCGGCTCGATGATGTCGCCGACAGGGAGCCCCTGGGTTTCGGTGCTTGCAGTTCCGAGTTCGACGAGTTCGGAGCGCTCTTCACGCTCTCGCTTTGTGGCTAACATGGCCATTCTCCTGAGGCTGCGGGATGCAGCCGCGGAAGGCTAAAGTCGGCCTTAAGGAACACGAAGCGAATAAGCTGCATATACGCCGGTTGTTTTCAGGCGCACTCGTTCCAGGTCCGCGTGCACGATCTAGTGCAGCAACCTTGCGAGCAGTTCCGGCACAATTCGAAGTCGTCGACGGTGATAGCGGGCGAGGCTGCGCCGGAGGCCCTTGCGGTCATTCGCCTCTAATGCCCGAACAATCTCATTCGTCTCGCTCTCGGTTTCATCAAGGAAGAATTGCTCCAGCCGCTGAACCGGCTCGAGCCGCAGACTCAAGGCGTCGAGGGTGGCTACATGCTCCGGATTGCCGGCCGACCGGGCGAGCGCCAGAAACAAGGCATTCTGGCGCTCGTGCACCGGGCCGTCATTGCGCGCATCGATCATGGCCGACTCTTCGACCATGCCGGTCGCCTGATGCTTCATCACCGCAAGCAGCAGTAGGTCGAGATGCCAGGCATAGAGGAGACGCAGCAGCGTCTCGCTCATCATCGGAACACGAAAGCCTTCGTGACGGGGTGCCTCCACCAGCCGCTCACCGGTCAGCCGATGCAGCGCGTCGCGCACAGGTGTGACGCTGGCATTGAGCTCCTCGGCCAGCACCGCGGGTTCGAGGCGTTCGCCGGGGCGGGAGAAGCCATCACGGAGCCGCTGCCGGATCGTCGCAGAGACGCGCTCGAAGGTTCCCGGCGGCGTCATTCGCGGCTGTCCTCACGCCGCGGCCGCGTGACCCGGCCAGTCCTGCTCACGGACAAACTGGGCGACGAGCTCCTCCTGGTCAGGGCGAAGCGCGTCCGTAGCCGCAAATCGATGGGGGACGTCGCGCCTCAGGAGGACCGACGGGCATTGGCCCTCATAGTTGCCGAGGTTGGGGCGATGTTGCTGATAGCCAACAAGCGCCGCAAGCTCCGGGCTGAACTCGCGCGCCACATCCGGCGGGTAGGCGAGCCACTGGTTTTCGTAAGGCTTGAGCCAGCCTAGGCAGTAGCTGACGATCGCTCCCCGGCGGACTTCACCGCTTGAATTGCCGCCTGCGCCGTGAAGGGTAGAGCCGAGGAACAGCAAAGCCGAGCCGGGCTCCAGCTCGACCGCAAACTCGCCGGTGGGAGCTTGGGGATCCAGTGCACGTCTGCCGTGGCTCTCGGGCCAGACCACGGTGGCGCCGTTCACCCGAGTGTACCGCGTGAACGGCCACATCACGTTGACCAGATATTCGGTCTCGCCGATCGCTCCGCGCCACATGTCCTGGTCGCGGTGCGTGAGCTGGGGAGGCGCGCCAGGATGGAGCGCGAGACCTTGGGTGAGGTTCAGCTGGATGGTGTCGCACCAGGGCGCCAGCACCCGGCGCACGATGCCCAGGATCAGCTGGTGCTGGACGATGTCGCGCGCGAGGAGTGAACGGACAAGCAGCCGCCCGAACCTCTTCGTGCGCGCTCCGTAGAAGCCGCCCTTGCAGAACGGCGTATCGCGAAAGTCGTCGGCGAGGTCCGCGTCAAGCGCCGCGATCGTTTCGCGCGGGAAAAGCTCCGGGATCACGCAATAGCCGTGCTCGAGCAGGACGTCCGTCCAGCGCTCGACCGCGGCGTCAAGATCAACGACATGTCCGGTCATCTCCAGGTCTCCTCAGGCAGCCGCTGCAAGCGGAGCGAGCTCGAGTGCCTCCGCGGTCCAGATTCCGTTCTGATCGAGCAACGCGGGCGTCTCGCTGTTGATGCTAATCGCGAGCGCACCGGTCAGCCGGCCGCGAAGCTGAAGCGGCGCCCCGAGAGGCCGGCAGTCCCACCCGAAGGCCAGGATCTGCTGCAGCCACCCCATCTCGGCGACACCGGTATAGGTCGTGATACCCTGCTCAAGCGCGAAGGCGACGAGCGCGCTCACCAGGCGGTTGCGGGTCTTTCGCCGCGCCAGTGCGCCCTGGGTTCGGCCAAGGCAGAAGCGCGTGATCTCGAAAACATCGGGACCCGTGGGTACCGGTCCGGCGCAAAGCTCCGGGAACAGGTCGCCGAGGATGTGCGGCCGGGTCGTCGCGAGGAGCCGCGCCGAGCCGAGATGATTGCCGTCCGGATCCGCGACGATGATGTAGTTCGCATATTCGCCGTCGAACTCGTCGAACTCGAAACGGCCGTCGAGGACCGGCACGTCCCACTTCAAGAGGTCGACGAAGACCTGCTTTCTGGCCTCGAACATCTGCCGGAAGACCCGGCCTTCCAGCAATTCACCGCCGCCGCTCTCCACAATCACCATGACGTTCGCTCCCTTTGTCGTGGAGCGATGTTCGTGGACTTTGCGCCGCGGCGATATTCCCAGAAATGGGGGGTCAGCTCTTAAAGACGTCGAGAAAGGCGATCGTGCCGTCGAACAAGGCGTGCACCGCGAGCAGGGTCCGTTTGGCGACGCCGTAGCGGTCGCGCGCCTGCTTCAAGTGCATGATCACCGTTTCATGGCTGACGCCGAGGATCTGGGCGATTTCCCGGTCGGACTTGCCGCGGGTTGCCCAGACGACGCACTCTCGCTGGCGGTCCGTTAGCTTGGGCAGATGCGCGACCGGTTCGCGCAGGCGGCGGATCGAGCGCGCCGCTTCGAAGGCGAAGGCGCCGACGAGCTGCGTCAGCGGTAGACGGTCGGGATCGAGCTTCGTACCGGTCTCGACGGCAAAGGACACCGAGCCGTGCGTCTCTCCGGGGACATTGGCCGGCACCGTGTAGCCGTCGCCGATCCCCTGCTTTCGGGCGTGCTCCAATACGAGACGGTCTCCCGCCGTGAGCGGAATCAGTTTCTCGAGGTTCGACCAGGAGAATGCCACGCTCGTCATATGGCTTGCTCGGTGCACCGGGTCGATCGGCCCGAGTCCCTCGTCGTCGAACCACTCCTCCCAGCCGGGCGGATAATTGTGGATGCGGATCGCCGCGCTGCTCCGGCGCACATCGGCATGGTGCGTGAGCGCGAAATAGCGAAAGCCGAGGTCAGCTGAGACCTCGCCCAGCGCTTCGGCCAGCTCGCCTTCCGTCTTGAGTGCGCGCACGTCCCTGACGAACGCGTCGACCCGATCGAACATCCCCCGCTGCGCTGACGGGAGAATGTTCCAAGGCACTCTCGTTCCCGCCGCGCCCTTTCAACACCGAGCTTCCGCGCTTCCGTTTCTCACGCGGAAGGGCAGGCGTTCTGACCGAGCCCATCCAGCATTAGCGGCTCCGAGCCCCCGTTCAAATATATTCGGCGCATATCCGACTTATTCCAGCGTTTACTTCCCGGTAACGCTTTGCCCCGCCTCCTCGCGCGCGACTGCACGGAGGCCAATTGTGCGCGAGCGCACCTGTCTCTTGGCTCGGGATCGCCGCCGGTGAGGCGGCTGGCCGATCGCTTCGGCGACGAGGCTGCATCCTGCGCGAGCCTGGCGCAGCTGCGCATCCTTCTCGCCGATGCTTCGAGAGAACTTGGCTTCGACCATTTTGCGCTTCTGCACCATGCGAGCCTCGGCAGTCCGCGCGGAGAGTATGTCAGGATCGACAATTATCCCGAGGGCTGGGTCACCGAGCTGCTGAGCTCCGGCCTCGCCATCGACGATCCCGTCCATCTTGCGAGCCGGAACATCAACACCGGCTTTGCGTGGGACGAAGTCGGCAGCATCATCCGCCTGACGCGCCAGCATAAGTCGATCCTGGCGCGAAGCCGGCGCTTCGGCATCGGCTCCGGCTTTACAGTCCCGGCGAATGTGCCGGGCGAGCCCAGTGCCTCCTGTTCGTTCGCGGTTCGCCGCTCGGTTGCGCTACCGCTCGAGCGGCTGCGCTGTGCCGAGCTGATCGGCGCTCATGCGTTCCGCGCAGCGCGCCGGATCCACCTGCCAGCGGGTCCGAGCGTGCGCCCGCATCTCAGCCGCCGCGAGCTGCAGTGCCTGCGCTTGGTCGCGCTGCGGAAGACGGACTGGGAAATTTCGCGGATCCTGGGGATCAGCGCCGAGACCGCACGCCAATCTGTGAAGCGGGCGCGGGCGGCCTCTGACACGGTCAGCCGCACGCAGCTCGTCGTCTACGGCCTTCGCGACGCGTGGATCAGCTTCGAGGACGCAATTCCCCCACAAGGGTGAATGGGTTGGCGGCGCTGAGCTCGCTTCCCTCCCCGGGTGCGCGGGCGAACGGCATCAGATTTCGATTGGCGCGATGCGGCGGCCTATGCGCCGCTGCTCGGCGCAGATCGTTCGCTGTTCGCCTGGGAGTGGCTGCGGCGCGATTCCCGTTATGGCGCCGCAGCGGTGCGGGCGTTGTCACGGGGATACGACGACGCCCATGGGGACATTGGCCCCGGAGAGTTTGGACTGGTCGCGTTCGAGCCTCCGCACCTGCCGGTGCCGCGGGCGCGGCCGATGTGGACGGCTGAAAAGCTCCCGTTCGTGCTGCAGGCGTCGGCCGGGGGTTCGAAAATGGATGCCGATGTCTTCCCGCTCGATCTCTTGCGCGGCTTTATAACGCTCGCGTGCGCTCCCGGCATCGAACGTTTATTGTTGTCGGATGGCTTCCGCAGCATCCGCATCGATGCCCGAGGGACGAGCCTGCTGAGCAGACCCGTGCGGCTCCAATATGAGCTAACCGGTATTGCCAGCGCAAAACCTCAACTGCTGACACTCAGGCGGTTCATCGCGCTTGCTTCTAACGGCGAATTTTCGCGATCGCTTCATCCGCCCGACCCACGCGCGGAGAGGCATATCCTTCTGCTGAGGACCTGGGACGCGCTTCTCGCTGGCGAGGACCAGCGCACGATTGCAGCCGAGCTTCTGAGCGACAGAGCGGCGGCAACCCGATGGCGGGTCAATTCACCAAGTCTTCGGTCGCAGGTCCAGCGCCTTGTCCGCAACGCACGGGCCATGGCCGCTGGCGGACTCTGGGACATGCTGCTCTGACGCGGGTGCGAGCACGTTTGCATGCGCCGGCAGTTTCTGAACTCCCGACTGTAACCGATCCTGCCATTGAGGCGAATTCACCTTCATCGCCTGCTTCCCCAGAGCAGCGATCGGCTGCGCTGGCTCTTGCCCCGAATCAGCGCAGCCCTGCTCTCAATCCAGATCTTGGGAGTCTTCTAATGCGCGGCTTCATCGTTCCTGCAATCGTCGCGGTTGCGGCAATCGCTCCAGCGCCGGCAAGCGCGGCAGAGATCCGGCCCTTCAGCCCGCAGGCTTTCGCCGCCGCGCAGCGCGCGGGTCGGCCGATCCTGATCGACGTCCATGCAGACTGGTGCCCGGTTTGTCGGGCACAGGACCAGGCGCTTGGTCCTCTCCTGAAGCGCAATGAATTCAAAAATCTCGTCGTGCTCAAACTGGATTTCGACAAGCAGGCGCAATATTGGCGCGCCATGGGCGTGCGTCAGCAGAGCACGCTGATCGTGTTCAGGGGCCGAAATGAAGTCGCACGCGAAGTCGCGGAGACGGACCCCGAAGCGCTCGCTGAACTGATCCGCACCGCAAACCGCTGACGTGCACCACCTAAGTCCGCTGCTGGCGTTCCTCGCCGGCGTGCTCACGATATTGTCGCCCTGCGTCCTGCCGCTAGTGCCGATCGTCTTTGCGAGCGCGCACAACCGGCATCCTTTGGGTCCCGTGGCGCTTGGCGCCGGGCTGGCGATCAGCTTCACGCTCCTGGGGTTGTTCATCTCGACGATCGGCTTCTCGCTGGGCCTCGATCCGGGCCTGTTCCGGACGGTCGGCGCGGTCCTGCTGCTCGCGGTCGGGCTGGTCCTCATCGTTCCGGCGCTGGAGCATCGGTTCGAGCTTGCCTTGGCGCCCGTTGGCAGCTGGGCGAATAGCCGCCGCATGAGCGAGCGCGAACAGAGTGGATTGCTCGGCCAGTTTGCGATGGGCGGCCTGCTAGGCTTCGTGTGGCTGCCGTGCGTCGGACCGACCCTGGGAGCGGCGTCGGTGCTCGCCGCTCAGGGCAGGAATCTCGGCGAGGTCGGCGCCGTCATGGCGGCCTTCGGGTTCGGAGCCGCCGTGCCGCTCGGCGCAATAGGGGCAGTGTCGGTCCGAACGCTGAGCCGCGGCCGCCGAACATTGATGAAGGCTGGCGGCACCGCGCGGCGGCTGCTCGGCCTTGCCACCATCCTGATCGGCCTAATGATCCTCACTGGAGCCGATCACTGGCTCGAGACCTATCTGACTGAGGTCTCGCCCGATTGGCTGGTCAGCCTGACCACGCGCTACTGAGCATTGCTGCTCTTGCTCTGCCGGAACGCGGCATAGCTGCCGTAGCTCGCCACCGCGAACGGGACGCAATAGGTGAGGCACGCCTTCCACAGCACCGGCCAGTTGCCGCTCCACAAGGCGTCGCCCTGGTTGATGAGGTTGAGCAATGTTCCGACGCCGATCGCGACGATCAGCGATCCGCGAACGGACGAGCGCGAGAAAGTCAGACGGAGCGCTTCAGTTCGAGTCACTCATTTCCCTCTAGGTTGCGCGTCGAAGCCCGGCCCGTGCGACGGGAACAGTCATAGTTCCATCCGAAAGCCCGACAGGTTTCAATCCGTCCTGTGGCTGGATCGTCCGGTGAGTTCGACATTGAGTCGCCGCCGGCGTTCTCTTCCGTCCGAATGTTGTGCCCGTTCGTCCAGCGTCGGAACCGGCGTGTGAAGCGCAAGGTTGCAGGTCGATCCAGCGTCCCTCGAGCGATTCTGAAAATGTAACCGAATCGCGTGCTCGTCCGAATGGGACCGAATCCAGACGGAGGAGAGTAATGATGCCAAAGGCGCTCGACTGGAAGGCCGCAATCTGGGCGGGAATCATCGCCGGCCTTGTTTACGTGATGATCGTCATGGCCCTGATCATGATGCAGGGCATGAGCCCCTGGGGCCCGCCGCGGATGATGGCGGCGATGGTGATGGGGAAAGGCGTGCTGCCGGCGATGGGAGAACCGGCAACCTTCGACATGGGTGTGATGATGGTCGGGATGATGGTCCACCTGGTGCTGTCGGTCATCCTCGCGATCGTCCTCGGCTGGGGCATCTCGCGGTTTGGGCTCGGCATGGCCGCGGCGATCATCGTCGGGATGATCTTCGGGATCGTCGTCTATTATGTCGACTTTTACGGCTTCACGTCGGTCTTCCCGTGGTTTGCGATGAATCGCAGCCTGACCATCCTCTTCGGCCATGCGATGTTCGGCGCGGTCGCCGGCGGCGTCTATCGCGGGATCGCGAGGCATGATGCGAAGCAGGCCGGAGAGGGAGCCAATAGCGCGGCCCGGGCGTAGACGCCCACATGAGGAGTTTTCTTCTCGCGACCGGAATCGAGTGCAGCTATCCGACGGTGGGCGGCCGCAGGCGCGACCAGCTCGAGGAGACCCGTCACTATCAATATTGGCGCGAGGACTTTCAGCTCTGCTGGGAGATCGGCGCCCGTTTCCTGCGCTACGGACCGCCTTATTACCGGATGCATCTGGGGCCCGGCCGATACGACTGGTCCTTCACGGACGAAGTGCTGCCGGTGCTTCGGGAGCTCGGCATCACGCCGATCCTCGATCTCTGCCATTTCGGCGTGCCCGACTGGATCGGGGACTTCCAGAACGAGGATTGGCCGGAACATTTCGCCGAATATGCCGGCGCGTTCGCCGAACGTTATTCCTGGATCCAATTTTATACGCCCGTCAACGAGATGCTGGTCTGCGCCCGCTTCTCCGCGAAGGAGGGCATATGGAACGAGCAGCTGAAGTCCGACAAGGCGATGATCCGGGCCCATGCGGTCCAGTGCAAGGCGACCCTGCTCGCGATGGAGACGATCCTCAAGATCCGTCCCGACGCGGTCTTCATCCAGAGCGAGACCTGCGAGGTGTTCCTGGAGGAGGAGCCTAGCCAGCGCGAGCATGTCGCCCTGCTCAACGCCTTGAGGTTCATCACCTTCGATTTCATCTACGGCCATCCTCCCGAAGGCAATCTCATGACGTTCCTCGAGGATAACGGCCTCGAGCGCGAGCAGTACGACTGGTTCATGGAGCATGGCCGCAGGGCTGCCCCGCACTGCATCATGGGCATGGACTATTATCGCGGAAACGAGGTCGCGGTCCGCGAAAATGGCGATCAGGTCGGCATCGGTCCATCGATCGGATGGTCGAGCATCGCCCGGCAATATGCGACCCGCTTCCGCAAGCCGATCATGCTGACGGAGACCAACATCGGACACGCCGAAGAGGCCCCGAAATGGCTGTGGGACACATGGCATAATGCGTCGGACCTGCGAGCCGATGGTTTCCCGGTGATCGGCTACACCTGGTACAGCCTCCAGAACCAGGTCGATTGGGACATCCAGCTGCGCGAGTTCCGGGGACATGAAGTCGCCAACGGCCTCTTCACCCTTGACCGCAAGCCCAATCCCGTCGCGGGCGAGTTCAACAAGCTCTGCAAGCGCTATCGCGACCAGCCGTTGCTCGCCAATTTTGCCATGGGGGCAGTTCCGGGGGATTCACCATCAGCCTCGGAAGGCCAGCATGAAACAAGAAAAAAGCTCGGGATCGCGGTCAGCTGAAATCGTGGTCGTCACCGGCGCTTCGGCCGGCATAGGCCGGGCGACGGTCCGCGAGTTTGCCAGGCACGGCGCGCATATCGGCCTGATCGCGCGCGGGCGCGACGGGCTCGAAGCAGCGAAGCGCGAAGTCGAGGAAGCCGGCGGCAAAGCGATCCTCATCCAATGCGATGTCGCCGATCCGGATGCCGTCGAGCAGGCCGCGGAGCGGATCGAGAAGGAGCTCGGACCGATCGACGTCTGGGTGAACAATGCGTTCGCCGGCATCTTTTCCGGGCTGCTGGACATCAGCCCGGAGGAATACCGCCGAGTGACCGACGTCACCTATCTCGGGCAGGTCTGGGGAACTATGGCCGCCCTCCGGCGGATGATTCCGCGCGACCGTGGCTCGATCGTCTTGGTCGGATCGGCGCTCGCCTATCGCGGGATCCCGCTCCAGTCGGCCTATTGCGGCGCCAAGCACGCGATCCAGGGCTTCCAAGATTCGATCCGCGCCGAGCTGTTTCACCGGAAGTCCAACGTCCATCTGACGATGGTGCAGCTTCCCGGAGTCAATACGCCGCAGTTCGACTGGATCCGAACCCACATGCCCAAGCAGCCCAAGCCGACTGGCGCCGTCTATCAACCCGAGGTCGCCGCCAAGGCGATCCACTTCGCGGCGCACGCGCGGCGCAAGCAGGTCATCGTCGGCCTTCCGGCGCTCGAAGCGATCATGGGCGACAAGGTCGCCTCATCGCTCCTTGACCGTTACCTCGGCCGCACCGGCTTTGCCGGCCAGCAGCGCAAGGAGCGCGTCAGCCCTGACCGCAGGGACAATCTGTTCGAGCCGGTTCCCGGCGATCACGGCGCCCATGGTTCCTTCGACGGCGACGCGCACCGTTCAAGCCCGCAACTCTGGGCCAACATGCATCGCAAGGAGATCGGCATGGCGACCGCGGGCGCTGTCGCGGCCGGCGCCGGCTGGCTGCTGAGGCGAAGCCGGCAAAGGGACGGGCGATCATGAAGGCGGCATCGCGTGATCTGATCGTTGGTGTCGTCAGCGGCATCGCCGCGGCCTGGGTGATGAACGCCTTTCAGAACGGCTGGAGCGCAGTCAGCAAGAGCATCAGGCGGGGCGATGCGCAGAGCGAGGCCTCACGGGAAGCGAGCGAGCCCACGACGGTCAAGGCCGCCGACCGGGTTAGCGGAGTGGTCGTGGGCGGCCCGGTCGCCGAACCGCATCGATCGATCGCCGGGAATGCGGTCCATTACGCGTTCGGCGCCTATCTCGGCGGCTTCTATGCGTTGCTTGCCTCCAACTTCCCGAACGTGCGCGCGGGCTTCGGTTCGCTCTACGGGACAGCGGTCTGGATGTTCGCGGACGAGTTCCTTGTACCCGGGGCCGAGCTTTCTCCGCCGCCGCGGCAGGTGGCCCCCTCCACCCATGTTTACGCAATGGTCTCGCACTGGGTGTTCGGCGCGGCCCTGGAGGGCAGCAGAAGGGCCGCCGGCGCCGCGCTTGCCGCCGCGCGCCGGGGGCGGCGCTGATCATGTCCCGGACCCCTTTGCGGACGTCAATTCTTCCCGGCTCCACGGCGGAACGCGGAACCTTGCTCTACCCGACCCGTATCTTGAACCAACCCTGTGCCACAAAAGGATTTTCCCCATGCGCCAGATCGTGATGCGCGCGACAAGCGGCAAGCTCGATCCTCATGAGCTTGAGGAAAGCATCCGGCACGATGACCGGCCGGAAATGCGCTACCGCCGCGCAATCGTCGCGGTCTCGCTGATCGGCATGGCGTCGATGGGCATCGTCAGCCTGCTGCAGATGGGAATCGTCAGGAAGCTGCCGGAGCCGCACACCAAATGGCCGAAGTTCGACACCGTCAAGGTGAATACCAGCAAGGAGGCCTATAGCTACGGCATGCCCGACGGGTCGCTCGTGCTTGTCACCCACGCGATGAATATCGCCATTGCGGCAGCCGGGCCCGCGGACCGCTATGAAAAACGCAAGTGGCTGCCGCTCGCGGCCATTGCCTCGGCGCTTCCGCAGGCGCTGATGGCCGCCAAATATCTCTTCTATCAGATGCCCAAGGTCGACAAGGCCTGGTGTCCTTATTGCGTGGTCGACGCGCTCACCCATTTCGCGACGCTTGGGCTCGCGCTTCCCGAGGCCCTGCGGGTGGTCCGGCCGGAAACCGCCGCTCCGGCCGGCGCGACCGGGTGATGCCGGACAGGCTGGCGGAAAGGCTCTGGAGCGCCGCGCAGATACGGCCGATGCGCTCTCCGGGACGTGTGAGGAGCATAGAGCGGCTCCTCTCCATGCTCGAAGTCCGCCTCAACGCGGTCGGACTGTGCCAGGTCGCGGACCGCACCCGCCTCGACCTTCCGGCGAAGGACGACGTGCTGATCCATTTCGTGCTCAAGGGGCACGGGACGATCGCGGTCGCGGATGGCGACCCGATCGCTCTTCGACCCGGCATGCTGGTGTTCGTTCCGCCCGGCATGGATCAGCAGCTCTCTGGCGCGGGGCGCGCGGTCAAGATTGTCAGCTGGCGGACGGCGGGACACCCGTTTGCCGACGGGATGGTCAAGCTCGAAACGGACCCGGGCGACGCGCTGGTCAGCGCTTGCGGACTGGTCGGCGCCGACTGCGCGGGCCTCGAATTGTTCGATGGTTTGCGGGAGGCGGTTGCCGAGGATGTCTCGGCCTATCCCGAAATGCTGTCAGCGTTTGAACTGATCGCGCGCGAATTCGAGCGGCCGCGGCTCGGCACACGTGCGCTTGCCGAAGCACTGATGAAGCAGGCGCTGGTTATCGCCATGCGCGAGCAACTCGAGCGCGGCGACTTCCGCATCCTGCCGCTGGCGGTCGCCGATTCGAGACTCCTCAAGGCGCTGACCTTTATGCTCGAGAAGCCGGCCGCGGAACACGACCTAAGGTCCTTGGCAAGCATCACCGGCATGAGTAGATCTTTGTTCGTCGAGCGCTTCACAGCCACCTTCGGCGCTCCTCCGGGGCACCTTCTGAAACAGATCCGGCTGCACCGGGCGTCCGATCTTCTGCGCAATACCGACCTTCCGGTGCAGGTCATCTCGCTCGCCGTCGGCTACGCCGGGCGCAGCTATTTCTCGCGATCATTCAAGACCATGTTTGGTCACGGCCCGAAAAGCTATCGGCAGCGGGCCCGCGTCGCTGACCGTCAGCAGCCGTCGTTGGAGAACAGTAGCGCCAAGCAAACTGTCCGGAGAAGTGGCGATCGCGAAGTCGCGCTCGCCCATTGCACGGCGGCGCCGAAGTTTCCCGCTCTGGCCTGATTTTCACGAGGCAGGTGCGGTCTCGTCCGTTTCAGGTGCCTGATCGTCCACCGCAGGAACCGCCGATTGCCAAATGAATTTCCTCAGTGGCCAAGGCCTGCCGGCCTTGGGCATAATTCGATCGGAGAAGGTGCATGGACGAGAAACGCAAAGGTCCAGCGGACATTCCAACGTCAGAACGGATGCGGGATGTCGGCGCGGCGATGTTCAGTGCAATGGGGAAGAAGTCGAGCGGTGAGCTTGAGGCCGAGCAATCCGGCGCTCGTCTCCGTTTGACGGAATCGGACGTACAGGGGCTTACAGCCGATTGGCCCAAAGCACCGAAGCTCTCGGTTGAGCAGACGATGAAGCAATATGGCCCGCCCAATGAGGGCACCCCCGCGCGGCTGATCTGGTACAACAGCGGTCCGTGGAAGCGCGTGGAGATCACGCGCGACGAGATCGAACACAACTTTCCCGCGCCGCACACCGATTACATGACCTGCTGGATCGATTATCAGGTGCCCATTGAGTTTGCCGACGAGCTGACTCGTTATGACGGAAGCTGCCTCATCGACCGGACGGCCGGCGAGGTCGGCGCCCGCTGCGACGGCGAGGCAGCAGACATGGTGACCATCAATTTCATGCACGAGATCGTGACCGGCAAGAAGACGGTCGAGGAAGCGCGCGAGGCCTATGCCGAACAGCTTTCGGCATATCTGCTCGGAAGACCAGCGCCCTATGCTGAAGGGCTGCTGTTCGATCCGCCAAGAGGCGGCACCGTCGATCCCGACGAGACCATCATGCCCCCGCACATGCTCAACCAGCTCAAGGAGAAATTGAAGGACGCTGTGGCTTAGAGCGAGCGCCGTGCGCGGCCGCAAGCGGCGCGCAGGCGCCGCTGCCCGGGGTAATGATCCAAGCAGCGCTCTGCGATCTAGAGATCGAGGCTGGCGACCTTCGCGTCGAGGTCAATCGACAGTGTTGAGAGGACATCATTGCCGCTTTCGAATAGCTCTTCGGCTGCGGGACCGGCGCCGATTTCGGCGAGACGGGCGTCGCGTGCCGCCAGCAGCTCGGAAAGTTCGTCCCGATAAAGGGCGACCATCGCCGTCAGGAAGCGATTGACCAGAGGGTCCTCCCCGCAGCTGTCGACATTATAACGGTCGAGATGCGCGGCGAGCGTCGTCGCCGGATACATGAATTCGTCCGTGACCCAGCGGTTGGTCGTGAACCACGCAATCGGAATTCCCCGATGGTCGATGGAGAGCCCAGCGATATGGACCATGAGCGCGGGCGCTTTCTCTCCTTCCGCCGGTTCCGCGATCGGGATGGCGCCTCTGTCCATCTGCCTGCGGTGAAGAAACAGGTGAAAATGACCGTGCTCGTCCGGATTCCGGTCGCCGGGCTCATGGACATGGTAATAATAGCGAGAGCGCGTGACCGCATCGCGCGCGTCATCCTCGGGATAGTGCGCCCACCAGTGAATATCGTCCTGCGGCAGGATGCGCTGCATCAAAGGCCTGCCCTCGGCCGCCATTTGCGTGATCGTTTCAATGACGACGCGCGCGGCATCCTCCGGTCTCATTCCCCGGTCAGCTCGTAAGGGTCGACGGCGCCCGGCGCCGCCGACCGTCGGTTCGAGGATTAGTGCCTGGGACCGCATTTTGCGGCGGCGCAACCGGCCGCTGCGGCCCGACCGTGCTTTGCCTTCTTGTGATGCTTCGACTTGCGCGACTTCGCGGCGCACGTGCTCGCCGCGCAGGGCTTTGCAGCACAGGCGCTCGCCGCGCATGGCTTGGCGGTACAGCCGGCAGGTTGGGCCTGCTGGCTCGCCGCGCATCGAGTGTGCGCCATGGCAGGCGCCGCGGAGACAGCCGTGGCGAGTCCGCCGGCGACGATGAGCAGAGAGGACAATTTGACGTTCTTCATGTGATTGACTCCGATAGAGATGTTTCTGGGCGCGGTTGATCTTCCCCGGCTTGCACCCTGCAGCCGAACTAAATTCGTTGCGGATCGCGCATTGGTTACATTGACGGAACGGGTCGTTGCGCTCGGGCAGCGCCTTCGCCGTGCAGGCGAGGCCTCAGGCGGTCGCCGCCTCTTCCGCGTCCTGGTCGGCACCGGTCCAGCGGCGCGACGCGAATGCCGCGTCCAGGTCCGTGTGGAAGATGTGGTTGGTGTAGTTCGAGAGCGTCTTGACGCCGATCGCCAGGATTACACCCAGAATGTGCTTCTCCGAATATCCGGCGCCAAGGAAACGTTTCGCATCTTCGGTTGTCGGATTGCCGCGCGTCCGAACCATGGTCTGGGCGAACGACCTCAGCGCCTCCAAACGGACGTCGGCGATGGGCCGGTCGCTGCGGATCGCGTCCGTGAATTCGGTCGGGACGCCGGACTTGTCGGCAAGGAAGCTGTGGGCTGCGACGCAATAATCGCATTCATTCTCAAGGCTGATCGCGAGCAGCAGCACTTCCTGCTCCGCCGGCGTGAATTCCGCGTGGCCCCGGAACAGTTCATAGCCGTGGCGATAGGCGTCGAGCAGCGCTGGCAGGTTCGCCATCGCGGCGTACATGTTGGGCACCACGCCCATTTGCTCGCGAGCCCTGCGCAGCGGCTCTGCGACCGCAGCGTCGGCGTCCGTGTCGCTGCGCAGCGGCAGGCTCGTCTTGAAGGTCATGGACATGGAAGCTTTCCTTTCTCGAGGGGTCAGTGACGGGACTGAAGGGCGCTTGTCGCGGAAATATAGCTTTCGAGGAGGCGATGGCCGCCGCGCGTCAGCACGGCGCGGACCTCGCCATTTTCCTCATGCAGCACGCCGGTCACGAGCTGCTGGCGCTCGAGCTCGACGAGGCACCGCTGCAGGACTGGCGGCGGGACGCTGATAAGCTGGGTCAGCTGATCGAGCCTCAGATCATTGCGCTCGTCAGCGTGGAGCGCGAGCAGGCAGTCCCAGGCCGCTTCGCCGAACATGGCTGGAGGGACGAACTCGGCCCGCGTGAAGCACTCAAGGTGCACGTCATTGTGCCAGTCGCAATTCATTGCTGGACTCCGGTCAGTGCAGGTTGGGAAGGGGGTGTCGGGCGCTGAGGTTGGGCGGCGCCGGCGACAATGCCAATGGCCACGGTGACGACCATCAGCGCCGTGCACAGCCGAACGATCCTGCCGCTGCTCGATCGACCAAGGAACGGCATCAGCGCACAGGCCATCGACAGGATGATCAGCGGACCGACCAGGCGGTATCCGAGCGACGAGCCGCCGAGGCCGGCATCGCGCAGCGACCAGATCAGTGTCGCGGCGAACACTCCGAGCAAAGCCCAGAGGCCGCCAATGTGACGATTGGCCAACAACAGCCCTGAAATGATCAGGCCAATTCCGGCGAGCCAATAATAGGTCGAACCGCCGGAGCCTGCGAAGGCGGCTTTGACCGCCATCGCGATTCCCATGACCGCGAGGAATGAGCCGGCGATGCCGAGAAGCGAACGCGCCCATTCCGGACAAAGCCGCTTGGAAGCGCCAGGGCGGCATTCGACCGATGCTATCGACATGGACATGGCTGCCACCCCTCAGTCTGAAGGCTCTGCCCGCGCCGGGGAGCAAGGGAGGGGGCTTGGGGCGCGGGCAGAGCGGGAATGGGACCGGAGGGTCGAGAGCGGGGAAATGACCCGTCCGGTCCGGAGCCCATTTGAGCAGATCATCCTGGGCACAGGGCATGCAACCGCGGCGTGAGACGATATGCGCGAGGATTTGCAGGGCGTCGCCGCGCGAATAACCGGCGTCGATCAACAACCCGATGTCGCTCGGCCGAACCATGTTCCAGTGCCAGGCGCGGACCGAGAAGCGGCGAAGCGCTTCCAGGGCCTCATTGGCGAGTGACCGCGCAATGGAGATGCCGAAGAGCTTGCGGGCAAGCCTCGCCCGGACGCTGTTGGGATTGAGGCTGCGCCGGCCGTCGGTCCTGGCCGCTTCCACGATGCGCCATTCGAGATCGCTCAAGGTTGATGATGGGCGCTCTTCGGAAACGGCGTTCCTTGTATCAACTTGGCTCATGCCTGCTAATTCGCAGGCGACCCCGCCCACGGTTACGCGAGCATCGAAGAAATATCGGAAGCGCCCGTCGGATAGGCGAACATCGTGTCGTTGAGCTGATCGGCCGAGAGGTCGTGGCGGATCGCAAGCGCGAAGAGGTTGATCACTTCATCCGCGTGCGGTCCGACAAGATGGGCTCCGAGGATCCGGCCGGAATCTTCCTCGACAAGCGTCTTGTAGCCATAGACGGGCTCGGCCGCCTGCAACGCAGTGAACCAGCCGGAGGCGCGTTCACACTTCAGCCGGAAGCGACGCCCCGAATCGCGGGCCTCGGCCTCGCTCATGCCCACCGCCGCGATCGGCGGGATCGTGAACGCCACGCTCGGCACGCCGCGATAATCGGGCTTCTGATGGTTGCCGTCGATGAGGTTCGCCGCGACCACTTTGGCGTCGTGGCTCGAAACGGGCGTCAGCGGCGGCCCCTGCTGGGCGGCATCGCCGGCCGCATAAACTGCGGGGTTGGAGGTGCTCTGCAGGAACTCGTTGAGCTTGAGGCGACCCTCTTCGGCCGCAACATTCGCAGCGCCGAGGTCGAGCTCCCCGAGCGCCGGCGCCCGGCCGGCCGCGTGGACGACGAGATCGGCCTCGACCTCAATCTCGCGACCGTCGCCGCCGGCATGCACCACGAACATGTCACCGGACCGTTCGATCGCATTCACGCTCGTCTCGGTCAGCACGCGAACGCCGATCCGGTCGAACGCGTCCATTAGCCAGCCGACCAGCTCGGGCTCGAAATGCTCGAGCATCCTCGGGCCGCGCTGGATGATTGTGACCTCAGCTCCCGCCCGCGCGGCGATGTGGGAGAATTCGGCGGCGATATAGCCGCCGCCGACCAGGGTAATGCGCCGAGGCAGCCGCTCGAGCGCCATGAAGGCTTCATTGTCTATCAGATGCTCTTCGCCGGGGATGCCGAGCCTGACCGGCCTGGCGCCGGACGCGATCAGGATATTGCGGGCGCTGAGCTCATCGCTGCCGACGCGGATGGTTTCGGGGCCGGTGAAGCGCGCGATCCCGTGAAACGTCGCGATGCCCGCCTCATGATAGCTTTGCTCGTGCTTTTCCGGGATCGGGTCGGTGAAGCTGCGCTTGAACCTGATCAGAGCCGGCCAATCGATGTGGAGTTCGCCGTCGATCCCGTTGGGGTGCATTCGCCGCTGTGCATCAACAACTTGCGCGCCGGCGACCAGCATCTTCTTGGGATCGCAGCCGCGCAGCGCGCAAGTGCCGCCGAAAGGCTTTTCGTCGATGACCGCGACTTTTCTCCCGGCGTGCCGGACCCGCATCGCGGCGGTCCTGGCTGCGGTGCCGGTGCCGATGACGACGAGGTCATATTGCTCAGTCATTGTTGGCCCTCTGCTTCAGTTGAGGAGATCGCCCCGATCGCCAGGACTCGCGGACAGGATCATCAACCTGCGGCCCACGCAGTCCTGCATTTGATTCCGCCTCCGGCATGATTGCCGGAGTGCCTACGCTTCCACCGACTGTTCATCCTGCGCAGCACGAGAGCTTGGCGACGTCCTTGTCAAAACCCTGGGCGGCGAGCTTCAGGCCCTCCACCGTGGTCAGATATGGAAAGATCGTCTCTCCCAACGCGGTCGCCGTCATCCCATGTTTGAGGGCCAGCGCGAGGGTCTGGATGCTGTCCGCTCCTTCCGGGGCAAGGATCTGGCCGCCGAGCAGCAGATCCGTCTCCCTGTCCGCGACGAGCTTGATCAGGCCGCGCGTGTCCCGGGCGGCAAGCGCGCGCGGGACCTGGTCGAGCGGTGCAACCGAGATTTTGACGTCAAAGCCGCGTGACCTTGCGGCCGCCTCGCTGAGGCCAACGCCTGCGACCTGCGGATCGGTGAAGACGACCCAGGGCATGGCTTCATTGTCATAGGCGAGACTGTCCCCGTTGAGCGCATTCAGTGCTGCGAGCTTTGCCCCATAGGCCGCCATGTAGACGAACTGGTCACGGCCGGTGACGTCGCCGGCGGCATAGACGCCCGCGCGCGTGGTTCGCATTCGCTCGTCGACCATGACAGCGCCTGTGTGCGTCAGTTCGACGCCGGCCTGTTGCAGGCCCATGCCCGCTGTATTGGGCGTCCGACCGGTCGTTATCAGGACCTGCTCGGCCTCGATGGTCTCTTCCTGGTCGTCAGCTTCGAGCAACAGTCGAATCCGGCCCTCGGACCGATCGATCCTGCGATAAGAAAGGCCCGCCTGGACCGTGATCCCTTCCTCGCCCAGGTAGCGCGTCAGGGCCTCGGAAATTTCCGGCTCCGCTTCTGGAAGCAGCCGCGAACGGGTCGCAAGGCTGACACGGGAGCCGGCGCGCGCGAACATCTGCGCCAGTTCGCAGCCGATATAGCCGCCGCCGATCACCAGGATGGATCGCGGCAGTTCCCTGAGCTCGAGCGCGGTCGTGCTCGTGAGGTAGGCGACATGTTCGATACCGGGAATGTCGGGAACGGCGGGCGATGCGCCGGTCGCAAGGATGATCTTGCCGGCCGGCAGCGGCTCGCCGTCAAGTTCAAGGCCCTCGCGGGTCATTCGGGCCCGTCGTTCCAGATAGGCGACACCGTTATACTCGGGCAGGAGGTCGATATATTTCTTCTGCCGGAGCGTGCCCACGAGATCGTCCTTGGCGGCGACCAGCCGAGTCCAGTCGGTGACCTGAGCCTCACCGGCAAGGCCCGGGAAACGGCGTGCCGCGCGGGCGCCGTACAGGGCTTCGGCGGCCCGGATCATCGTTTTCGACGGAACGCAGCCGACGTTGACGCAGGTGCCTCCGATGGTTCCGTGGCCGATGAGCGCGACATTGGCGCCCTGCTCCGCTGCGGTGATCGCTGCGGAGAAGCCGGCCGACCCAGCGCCGACGACGGCAAGATCATAAGCGCCGTTCGAGCGCGGCGCACAACAGTCTGACATCGCTCAATCCCGTCTGGTGGAATGACTGGCGGCGCGCTCGTGCGACTGCCGGCGCCGCACGGCGTAAACGGTCAAGCCGACGAAGAAGATGAGTGCGGGCAGCAGGACATAATCGAGATATCCGACGATCGCTGCCGCGCCCACGACGCCGGTCAGGAGCACGAGAACCGGCGTGAAGCAGCAAAGGGCGACAATCGCCGTCCCGATGAGGCCGGTTCCGAGGAGGGCTCGGTCGGTCACTTGTCAGGCCTTCGTCGCGCGCGCCGGATAGCCGGCGTTGGTCGAGGCCCTCGCGATTGCGGCGATCGTCGTCTTGGATGGGTCGAAGCTGACCGTCGCCGTCTTTGCCTCAAAGTCGACCTGGACCGACCGGACGCCGGCGACGCCCTCCATCGCCTTTTTGACGGTAACGGGGCAAAGCGCGCAGGTCATGTTCGCGATCGCAAAGGTCGCGGACTGGACCCGGCCCGGCGCCGTCCTGGCGGGCTGCGCGAGGAGCGGAGCAAAGGCGGCAGTGGAGATGGCCGCCGCGCCGGTCAGCGCGACCGCGGCGCCGGCGATTAGAATGGATCGTTTCATGAGTTTCCTCCTTCGGAGATGCGCGTTCAGTAGAAATATGGAGCCCACCAATTGATGGTGAGCGCCGCCGCGATCAGGATCGTTGCGATCCAAAGCGCGGATTTGGTGATGATCGACGAGCGCGGGCGTGCGCAGTAGGAGCCCTCGGCGCATTTGCGCTCCGTCCTGAAATAGACATGCCAGAAGCCGAGGCCGACAAAGACCAGAGCAACGGCCGCGAACAAGGGCTTGTACGGCTCGAGCATGGTGAGGTTGCCGATCCAGGCGCCGGATACGCCCAGCATGACGAGGACGAGGGGGACGACACAGCAGGTCGATGCCAGAATGGCCCCGATCACGCCGCCCGCCGCCAGCCAGCCGTCCCGGCTGCCTGACGGAGCAAGCCCCGGGTCCAGTCCTCGATTCATCTTTCTGATCTCGTCCATGACGAATCACCTTGTGGGTCCGTTGAACGCGATTTAAGGTCTGTAGTAACTACAGACTCAAGGGCGTTTATCGCGAATGGCGAACAGGTTGGGCCTTCAGCGGGCGGAGCTGGCGCGGCAGACAGGCTGCAACCTCGAAACCGTCCGCTATTACGAAAAGATTGGGATGATGCCCGACCCGCCCCGGACAGCGGCCGGCTATCGCATTTACGATCCGGCGCATGTCTCGCGGCTTCGCTTCATCCTTCGGGCGCGCGAGCTCGGCTTCTCGCTCGATGAGGTCCGCGGCCTGCTCGCTTTGGTGGATCGCGGCACGCAGACCTGTGCCGAGGTCAAGGCGCGCACCGAAGTCCATCTCGCCGACATTCGCGCGAAGATCCGGGACCTCCAGCAAATCGAAAGCGTCCTCGCCGAGACGGCATCGCATTGCTCGGGCGACACTGTCCCTGAATGTCCAATATTGGATGCGCTGACGAACTGACCGGGCGCCCTTCCTCACTGGCGGTTCCGAGCCGTCGAAGACCTGCAAATCCGGATGCCAGCCAGATCGAGCGGCCGCTTAAGTCGGCGGCGCGGAGTGCTGCTTCTGTTCCCCGACCTTGTTCACAATGTAACCAAATGCGACTCGCGCGCGAATGATGATCCGCGGAGTCCATCCGCCGAGCGGGGAACAGAGGAGGAAAGACATGAATGGTACCGCACTCGCCGCCGCGACGATCGCGCTCGCGACGCTCGGCGGATGTACGCAGGCAAAGCAGAATGCCGAAAATCAGCAGCAAACGGCTGAGGCGAACATGCCCGCGGAAAATGCGTCGATGGACAACATGGCGATGGGCGAAATGCAGGGCAATATGGCGGCGATGAACGCGACCATGGCCAAGCTGAGCACCGGCACGGTCGAGAAATGCTACGGCGTCGCCAAGGCTGGGCAGAACGATTGCAAGGCTGGCCCGGGCACGACCTGCGCGGGGACGTCCAAGGTCGACTATCAAGGCAACGCCTTCAAGCTGGTGGAGAAGGGAACCTGTGCGAAGATCAAGACGCCCAGAGGTACCGGGTCGCTCCAGCCGATTGCTTGAGCCGGAGGTTACCATTGTTTACTTCGACCACGATAGGAGCGTGACGATGAGGAAACTTTTGTTGGGTGCGGCAACTTTGTTCTTCGCCGCTTCGGCCGCTTACGCCGCGGCGCCCGAAGCCGTGCACGCGGCGGCACGGGCCTGCGGTCTGCCCTGTTGCTGGTAGTCTGAAGAGAGTCGGGCGTCCGCAGTGCGGGCGCCCCTTCAATAGACTTCGCCATGAGCGGCGCGGCCGCTCGTGCGCTCGCTATGGACCGGATGAGTGACGAACCCGATATTTCCCTCGCTCCCACAGGACGCCCAGCTGCTTGAGCTGTTCAGACTCTTTCCTCACGCGGTTCCGGCGCTGCTCGACTATCATGACCGGCTGCTGCGCGATGAATCGCCGCTGACGGTCGGCGAGCGCGAGCTGATCGCCGCTTATGTGTCGGGCCTCAATGCCTGCGAGTTCTGCCATGGCGCGCATGCCATCGCGGCGGGCGCCCACGGGATCGACGAAATGCTCTTTGCCGGGCTCATGGCCGATCCGGACACCGCGTCCGTCGACGAGCGGCTCAAGCCGCTCCTCGCTTATGTCCGCAAGCTGACCCTCGATCCGGCCAAGATCGCTCCTGCCGATGCCCGCCGGGTCTACGACGCAGGATGGGACGAACGTGCCCTGTTCGACGCGATCAGCGTCTGCGCCTTGTTCAACATGATGAATCGGATCGTGCTCGGCGCAGGGATCATCGAAGATCCGAGACTGAGATCCGCGGAAGAGGTCGAGGCGCGGCGGAAGCGCATGGGCGAAGCCGGTCCCGATCCGCACAGCGCGGAGCCAAGTTATTCGAAGCTCGCGAGGATGCTTGCCGGCGATGCGCCGGTGCAAAATCGCGCGGAAGGGCCGGCGTCCTAGGAACTCCGTCGTGGTGACGGCGCTTGGGTCTTGAAGGAGTCCGCCCATGACTGCACGCCCACAGGTCCTTGCCTTTGATGTGATCGAGACCCTGTTCAGCCTCGAGCCTCTGCGGCAGCATTTCCAGCAAGCGGGCCTGCCCAGGGACGGTCTTGAGCTCTGGTTCGCGACCGCCTTGCGCGACATGTTCGCGCTGACGGCGTGCGGCAGCTATTCGCCGATGAAGCAGATCCTCGAGAGTGCGGCCGACGAGGTCAGCGCAAAGCAGGGCGGCATGATCGACAAGAAGCAACTGATCGAAGCCATGGGTTCGCTTCCTGCGCATGCTGACGTGGCTCCGGGTCTTGAGGCGCTGAAAGATGCCGGTTTCCGAATGCTCGCGCTGACCAACGGCAGCCGGTCGAACACCAAAAAGCTCTTGCAAGGCGCTGGCCTGTCGGAGCTGTTCGAAAGACTGATCTCTACCGACGACGTCAAACGCGCAAAGCCCCATCCCGAGGTCTATCTTCATGCCGCCCGCGAAGCGGACGTACGCCCGGACCAGCTCATGCTGATTGCCGCTCATCCATGGGACGTCCACGGGACGAAGCGCGCAGGACTGATGGCGGCCTATCTCGACCGTGGCAAGCCATATCCTGATTTCATGGAGTCGCCGGACCTCAGGGAGAAATCCCTGATTGGCCTGGCGGAAGGGCTTTCAAGCCTCGAGAGCGGATTCATCGCGCGGGCGGTCGAGCAACTGACGGACTAAGCCGGACAATCCGCCAACCGCGGCACGAATCTCAGGTCCGCGAAGGCCGCTTGCGCCTGGCTTTTCGTATTGTCCGTGTCCGTCGCGACGGCGACCTCGACCGGAACTCCGGGCCTGCCGCCGAAGGCGCGCGCGAAGTCGGCCGCAATGTCGGCACGCTCCGCAACCCATTGGCGCTCCCGCCCATTGCCGCTCTCCTTGACGATGAGCTGCGCGCGGTCGGTGTAGGCGCTCTTCTGCCAGGTACCGATCGGATGCTTATTGTCCCACACATAGTTGATCGCCGCGTCAGGGACCGCCTCGCCGTAAATATTCCTGGCGAGCGCGAGCTTCAGGCGTGTGCCGAGGCTCAGTGCACTCGTCGGCATGTCGAAGGCGACATAGATTCGCGCCGCATAATCGTCTCCGCTCCTCTTGGTCATGTCCGCCGCCGCGACCGGCGCCTCGATCCGCCATTTCCAGCAGAGGATGGGAGTCCGGGCGAGGTCCACCGCAACCGGTCGGACGAGTAGCGCCATGCTCGAGTGAGCCACCGCTTCGACGGCGGGCACGCCGTCGATGCTGGTCAGTCTGTAGTGCGTCGGCGGGATGGTCCGCTTGAGCTGCACCACCCGCCACGGCGCCGGTGGTGCGCCGCTCCCCGCGAAGTGACCGACCCAGACAATATTCCCGGCGGCGGCTGCGAGCATGGCAAGGAGGGACAGGTTCATCCAGGTCGCTCCTGCAGCATCACCGGAACAGGAGGAAATAAGCGGGGACCGCCGCATAAGGGAGGGCGATCGTCGCCAGGCCGAGGCGGGCCCAAAGGTTGCGGACGCGGACCATCAGCAGCACCGCCATGGAAAGACCCAGAGTCGCCTCGAACCATGCGAAATAGAGGCCGTAATGGGCCGGGTCATAATAAGAGACGGGTGAGACGAACTTCCAGCGCGACAGCGGCCAGAACTGCATATGAGCGTCCTCGCGGTGAACGAGGAAATCGACGAGGCAGTGGGTCAGGCCGGCGGCAGCGAACACCGACAGCGAGGACATCCCCGCGGATGCGCGGCGCCTGTCTGCGAGCACCGCGAGCGCAAGCAGGCTGCCCCAGAGCAGGAATGAGTGCCCGAGCGCGTTGGCGATCTGCCACCAGTTCGAAAAATAGAGCGTTCCGAAGATCGTCTTGTCCTGCGCGCCGAGCATTCTGAGGCTGGCGAAGATCAGGATCTGCGGAATGTCGGGCGCGAGGCCGCCCAGCATACCGACGGCAATGCGCCGCCGATCATGTCCTCCGAAGAGGGCGCCTCCCATCAGCATGTGCGACTGGGTGTTCACGGACCGGCGGCGGGCGCCGGCGCCTGGCGTCGCTGTGCAATGGTCATGGTGCGAGACCCTCAGCTTTCAGGTCCTCGGGGACATCGACGTCGCGCAGCGTCTCGCGGATTCGGAGTGTCCAATCCAGTCGCCTGATGCGCTCAATCGTCTGCTTGGCGACCGAGCTGGTACTCCAGGCGATGCCGCTGAACAGCGACGCATCATATCTGCGGAGGCCGAGCGCAACGTAGCCGCCGTCCGCCGCCGGATGAATGATGGCATCATGGTCCCGAAGATCGGCGGCGGCCCGACAGAGGCGGAACCGGTCCAGCGCCGGGCAGTCTGTGCCGATGAGCAGAACGGCGGCATCCTCGCGAAGCGCGCGCTGCACCGCTCGGGCGAGGCGCTCGCCGAGGTCTCCTTCGCCCTGGGTCGATGTGCGAAACCCCGCCGGAAGCAGGCCCTGCCAGTCGGGATGCGGCGGATCGGGGTCCGCGCAGATTTCCGGCTTGCCGACGCCGGCAAGGCTGGCCTCCTTGATCGTGTGCAGCAGCATCGTGCGCGCGAGCGCAGCCGCCCCGTCTTCTCCCAGGGCCGGAGCGAGACGCGTCTTCACCCTGCCGGGGACCGGCGCCTTGGCGAAGATGATGATCCGCGTGTCCATCATCCGCGGCGCCAGGCGTGATAGCGCTCGGCGAGGTTGAGCAGTCGTTCGGGCTTGTGCGTCTTGCGCCACTCGCCCGCGGCGTGGCGGTTGGCTTCAGCCAGCGTCGGATAGGCGTGAATGGTCGAAAGAATCTTCTTGAGGCCGATCCCGTGCCGCATCGCCAGCACAAGTTCGGCT
Organism: Sphingomonas sp.; assembly: GCA_013361785.1. GTDB lineage: Bacteria > Pseudomonadota > Alphaproteobacteria > Sphingomonadales > Sphingomonadaceae > Sphingomicrobium. The sequence goes on along the minus strand of JABFXK010000040.1, from coordinate 24,165 downwards.
AGCAGCTCTCCGGCCTCGGCCGCGACGATCGTTGCGCCAAGGATGCGGTCGCTGCCGGGCTTGGTCAGGATTTTGACGAAGCCGCGGTTCGCACCGTCCGTGATCGCCCGGTCGAGGTGGCCGAGGTCGTAACGCACGACTTCAAAGGCTATTCTCGCCTCCTTGGCCGAAAGCTCATTGTGACCGACATGGGCGACTTCGGGATCGGTGAAGGTCGTCCACGGCAGCACCGAATAGTCCGCGCGGAAGCGCTTGAATGAGCCGAACAAAGCGTTGATCACCGCATAGCCCGCCTGGTGCGCCGCGAAATGCGTGAACTGATAGGGGCCGGAAACGTCTCCAACCGCATAGATGTTCGGATAGAGCGTCTCGAGCCATTCATTCGTGACGATCGCCTTGTCGGTTTCGATCCCGAGATTCTCGAGGCCGTAGCCGCGGAGCCGGGCCTTGCGGCCAATGGCCAGGATCAAATCGTCGAACGGGATCTTCATATTGCGGCCGGCGGCGGTTGCGATCAGCTGCTTCTTCTCGAAGCGCGCGGCGCGATGACCGGTCAGGATCTCGACGCCGTCGGAGCGAAGCACCTCCGCGACGAACGCCGACACATCCTCATCTTCCTTGGAGAGGATACGGTCGGCCTCCTCGACGAGCGTCACCGTCGACCCGAGGCGGGCGAAGGCCTGCGCCATTTCCGTCCCGATCGGGCCGCCGCCGATGATGACGAGGCGCTCCGGCACCGAGTCGCGCTTCGACAGCGCGTCCCACATCGTGTCGCTGGTGAGATAAGCCGACTGTTCGATGCCGGGAATTTTGGGCACGACCGGCTCGCCGCCGGTGGCGAGGATGATCGAGCGCGCGGTCAGGCGGTCGCCCCGGTCGGTCACCACCGTCCAGGGATCGACCAGCCTGGCAAATCCCTTGCGAACGTCGACGCCGAGGCTCTCGTACCGTTCGACGCTGTCGGCCGGGGCGATCTCGCGAATGACCGACCGCACGCGCTCCATCACGCGCTTGAAGTCGACCTGCGCGTCCGCTGCCTTCAGTCCGAACTCCTCTGCCCGTCGGATCTCATGGGCCGCGCGGGCGCTGCGGATCAGCGCCTTGGACGGGACGCAGCCCGTGTTGAGGCAATCGCCACCCATCGTTCCCGCTTCGATGAGTGTGACCTTGGCCTTGAAATTGGCGGCGAGATAGGCGCTGACGAGCCCGCCGGCGCCCGCGCCGACGACGATGAGATTGCGGTCGAACGTCGTCGGCTTCCTGTAACCCGAGTAGATCTGCCGGCGGCGCATACTCCCGATGAACGCCTTGGCGGCGATCGGGACCAAGGCGAGCAGCACCAGTGCGCCGATCACGCGCAGCGACAAGACGTCGCCAAGGCTGTGGATGGAGCCGAGCTGGCGGCCCGCGTTCACATAGACCATCGTCCCGGGAAGCATGCCGATCTGGCTGATGAGATAATAAGGCGCCAGCCGCATCGCGGTGAGGCCCATGGCAATGTTGACCAGGAAGAAGGGAAAGGCGGGAATCAGTCTCAGGCTCAGCAAATAGAATTTGCCGTCGCGTTCGACGCCGCGATCGATTGCCTCGGCCCGGCGTCCGAAACGCCGCCGAACCCAGTCCCGAAGCAAGTATCGCGAGGACAGGAAGGCGAGGCTGGCGCCGATGGTCGAGGCGAAGGAATCGATGAGGACGCCGATCCAGAAGCCGAAGATCGCACCCGAGGCCATGGTCAGCACCGCCGCGCCCGGGAACGAGAATGCCGTCGCCATGACGTAGAAGATGAAGAAGAGGCCGGCGAACAGCAGCGGCCGCGCTTCATAGGCTGCTACGAGCTCGTCCTTGCGCGACTTGAGCTCGCTCAAGGTCAGATGATGATCCAGGCCAAGCCCGAAGAAGAGGCCGACGCCCGCGATCAGCAACAGGACCAGAACGAGCTTCAGTATGGTGCGTCGGCGCATCGGCCCTCCTTGCCACCCTCATTCGGACGAGGTGCGCGATCCGTTACGCACAAGCGAGGCCGAGAGGCGCAAGCCTCGTGGATCGTGATGTCGCGGCCGAAGGCCAAACTGCTTTCTTGGAAGATCGCCGATCAGCGGCGCCGGCCGCGCAGCGCGTGAATCAGCAGGAGCGGCGCGGCCAAGAGCCCGACGGCCCAATGGATCAGGCTCACCCACTGACGGCCGATCTCATCGCCAATATAGTAAAGCCCGAGCGCGCTGACGGCGAGGACGATGCAGGTGCCGGCAAGCGTCAGGCCACTCTTCAGGTTACGCCTGGTGTTCCAACCCAGGGTGATGTGGACGGGGATCATCGCGCCCCCGACGATCAGGAATGCGTAAGCGACAACGCCGTGACCAACGAGCATCCAGTGTTCCGCCGGGTGGTGCTCCGGACCGAACTCGCCCGACACGCGGATAAACTTGTCGAACAGCAGCCAGGCGAACCCCGTCGCGACGAGCAAGCCGAAACCGATATAGACGGCCCATTTCTGCCATCGCGGCAAGGGGCCCGGACGGCGAACCTTCTTCATGCGGCTGCGAGCGCCTCGGCGCCGATGGTCTCGACCTTGCCGTTCGTCGAGATCAGGAGGGCGGTTGCATCGACTTCGGAAAGCACCGTCGCGGACCCGAGCCCTTCGGCCCAGACGATCTTCGTCAAAGCATCGGCGTCGCATGCCGTGCGTGCAAGCACCGATACTGAAGTCCATCGACCCCCCGGGCCGCCGAGATGTTCGAAGCCGAGATTGCCATCTCCCCGCGGCACGCCGGCACTGGTCGCGAGCGCTCCATTCTCCAGGCCGATGTCCGCGACCGGCAGACGGCTCAGCGGAGCGACCACGCTCACCGGCCACGGCCCTGGTCCAAAGCAGCGTAGATCCCCGCCGGCGTTGACCAACCCGCGCTCGCACCCGGCCGCGCGCAGCGCATCCACCGCGCGATCGACGGCAAAGCCCTTGGCAATGCCGCCGAGGTCGATGCAGGCCGGCTTCATCAGCCGAACAGAGCCGCCCTGGAGCTCGAGCCAGGTCCAATGCGCGGCGTCGGGTTCGGGCTGATCGGCATGGCGCGGCAGATAGCCGCTGGTGATCGCCGCCTTGCCGGCGCGGACCACGTCAAATGCGCCCTCGCTGCGCTTCGACCAGAACAAGGCCCGTTCGATGACGAGCGCGGTCCAGTCGTTGACATCGAATGGACGCAGATGCGCGAAACGGTTGATCCGCGAGACATCGCTGTCGATCTCATGAGCGCTCATCAGCCGGTGCACGCGTTCGATCGCGGCAAAGGCGCTGTCGAACCCCTCCTTCAGATCGCAGTCGATCTCGACAAACGTTCCGAGCAGTGGGCGGCAGCGGCGCATGGTTCAGGCCTTCGCCAGCAGCATCTGATAGGTGGCGAGAAGCCGGCGGACGCCGTCGGTCACATGCCGCGAAGACAAGGTCGCCCCCGAGATGTTCTTGATGTCCTTGTCGAGCTGGAGCTGTGACTCGGGCCGGTTGCCCACGAACTGCCGCCGCCAGTTGGGATTGCGGATCTCGCCGCCGTAGGTCTCCCGGTATTCGAGAATCTCGATGCCGCGGATGGTGCCGTCGACGGCGAGCGCCAGCGCGTAGGTTATGAACTCGTGCTTGCCGATGACTCGGTCGACCATGAACCAGCCGTCGCGATGGTTGCCTGACCGCACCTCCCACACCCGCTGCACCTTGTCATACCCCGGGGCGCCGGCCGCCTGGGCGATCGCTTTGCGCTGCGCGTCCGTCAGCGCCAGCGGATGCTCCACGAAGTGCGCGCCGGGGAACATCGCCTGCTGCGCCGCGGGGATCGTCAGATAGACCGTCGCCGCAGCTGGCGCGGGAGCGATCACCGCCACAGCAGGAAGAATTTTCAACCAAGACGCTGACATCGCCGTGCTCCCCTAGAAATCGTAGCCGATCTTCAGCCGAAGCTCGCGCTTCTCATATTCGTCTAGGGCGAGGCTTCGGCCGGGGCTTGGCGAACCGAACAGTTGTGGTTGGTACGACAAGGTCGCCCACCACTTCTTGCCGCCATAGTGGATCGCCGGGCCAGCGAAGACCGCATAGGTCTCGCGGTGGAGTCCGTGCGTCCAGTCGGGATAGACGCTCGCGTAGCGGCCTTCGACCCCGGCGTACCATCCCGGCGCGACGCGATAGGACAAACCGGTCGACGCCTCGAGCTTGAGTTCCTTTTCCCACTCCTTCTCAACCGCCCCAGTGACCGCATCAGTCTCCACCTCGCGCTCCCACTCTGGCTCGAATGTGAAATTCGCGGCCCAGATGAGGCGGTCGTCCATGAAGTTCTTCTGGAGGATCGCCTTCAGCTCGAGCTCATATTCGGTGCCCTTCTTGCCCTCGACGCTGTGAATTCGCGACCAGCCGGGCTCGGCGTAGAGGGTGAGTCCCAAGCCGTTCTTGTACGGGCTCAACACATTATATTTGAACTCGGTCGAGAGACCCTGGAAGGCGAAATCACGGTCGGTACGGTCGAGTTCCGGGTTCCCGCGGATGTGATGGCTGACGAAATTGGCGTAGCCGGAAACGGTGAGGCGATCGGTGAAGCCGTGCTCCAGCTCGATCCGGTAATCCTGAGCATCATAGTGGCCGTCGGCCTTGCCGCGGCGATCGGTCGCCCAAAGCTCCACCTCGGTCTGGCCCTTACCAAGCACCTCGGCGCTGTAGGTGTAGCCGAAATATTGCTCGTCGGCCTGGGCCGGAGTTGCAGCCACGCCTGCCAGGCCGAGGCCCAGCACCATCAAACGCTTCATGTTTACCCCTTGTATCTTGCTGTGTGCTTTTCGCTAATGCGACTAATTCGCAATTGCAAGCGCGTCGAGGAGGCGAATTGCAGCCGCCAAGGATTGCCTGGCTTCTCTCGCGGTCACTGTAACCCCGAACGGGTCTCGTTCGAATGACAGACGTTGGTACCGGCAAGATGAGGAGAGAGATGATCGCCACCGCTCCAGTATCCGAGCCCCTCTCTCCATTCCTTCTGCGGGAAGCGCGCCCGCTCGACCCGGCCAAGTTCCGTAGCCCTCACGTCACCGCAAAAGGCGAGCGCCGCGCCTTCGTGAGGCTGGAGCGGCTGAAGACGCTGTGGGTCAATACGGGAACGCTCTGCAATCTGACGTGCAAGAGCTGCTACATCGAAAGCTCGCCGACCAATGATTCGCTGGTCTATCTGACGCTTTCCGAAGTCGAGAACTATCTTGACCAGGCCGGGCGGCTCGGCGTGCGGGAGATCGGCTTCACCGGCGGCGAGCCGTTCATGAACCGGGATATTGTCGACATGATCGCGGCGGCGCTGAGGCGCGGGTTCGAGGTGCTCGTGCTCACCAACGCCATGCGCCCGATGTGGCGCTTCAAGGCCGCGCTCCAGCCCTACGCCCGCGAGCGCCTGACGATCCGCGTCAGCCTCGATCATTATACGAGGGATCTCCACGAACAGGAGCGCGGGGCCGGAACCTGGGCGAAGGCCATCGAAGGCTTGTGCTGGCTCTCCGACACCGGATTCCGGGTCGCGGTCGCCGGGCGGCAGTTGCCCGGCGAGAGCCTGGACAGCGCGAAGGCAGGATACGACCGGCTCTTTGCGGAAATCGGCGCCGAAGTGGCGGGTGGACTCGTGCTTTTCCCGGAGATGGACGAAAGCGCCGACGTGCCGGAGATCAGCACCGCCTGCTGGGACATTCTTGGCGTCTCTCCGTCCTCGCCGATGTGTGCCTCGAGCCGGATGGTGGTGAAGTCCAGGGGCGACGAGCGGCCGCATGTCGTTGCCTGCACATTGCTTCCCCATGATCCTCGTTTTGCGCTTGGGTCGAGCCTGGACGAAGCGCGCGGCTCCGTGTCCCTCAATCATCCGCATTGCGCGCGCTTTTGCGTCCTTGGCGGCGCCAGCTGCTCGGGTTGACATGCTCTCGGTCGTGATCCCGACCCTCAATGCTGAGCGAACGCTCCCCGGCTGCCTTGCTGCCGTGAGCGAGGCCGATGAAATTCTCGTGGTGGACGGAGAGTCGTCCGACGACACGGCGGCAATGGCCGAACGAGCCGGCGCAAGGCTGGTCCGCAGCAGCCGCGGACGCGGTGCCCAGCTTCATGCCGGCGCGCTTGCCGCCCAGGGCGACTGGCTTTTGTTCCTCCACGCCGACACATTGCTCGCACCCGGCTGGCGCGACGCGGCGGATCTTCACATGGCGAGCATGCGGGGCAGCGCGGCCTACTTTCGCTTCCGGCTGGATTCACAGGATTGGCGCGCCCGCATTGTCGAGAAGGCGGTTGCCCTGAGATCGGCCATTCTCAAGCTGCCATATGGCGACCAGGGGGTGCTCATCTCCCGCAACCTTTATGACGACATCGGCGGCTTTCGGCCATTACCCCTCATGGAGGATGTCGAGCTGGTGCGGCGGGTCGGCCGAAGCCGGATGACATCGTTGCCGGTTGATGCGGTGACGTCGGCCGAACGCTGGCATCGCGATGGCTGGCTCCGCCGCTCTGCGCGCAACTTTCTCTATCTTCTGCTCTACAGGGCCGGGGTTGCGCCGCACCGGCTGGCCGAGCTCTACGACTGAGTCCGGAGCCAGCGGCCGGCGACCGCATCGAGCTTTGCGACCAGGGCGGGGTCCCTTGCGTCAGGAGCCGTGACGATCGCGCTGTCGAGCACATTGTCCAGCGGACATGGCGTGCGCTCGGGTGGCAGGATCTCCGCCAATGCTTCGATCATTCGCGTGGCGGTTGCGGCGTTCGCCTTGAGCTGGGCGATGACGGTCGAGACCTGGACCGGCTCCTCCTCCTCATGCCAGCAGTCATAGTCAGTGACCATGCCCACCAGCGCGTAGGGAAGCTCCGCCTCGCGCGCGAGCTTGGCCTCGGGCATGGCCGTCATCCCAATCACGTCGCAGGCTGACGCGTGATAGAGCCGGCTTTCGGCCCGTGTCGAAAGCTGCGGCCCGTCGATGGCGAGATAGGTTGAGCCCTGGGTCACGTTTGCGCCGGCGGCCCGGGCCGCGCCTGCCGCAAGCGCCGAAAGCCGCGGACAGACCGGATCGGCCATCGACACGTGCGCGACGAGGCCCGGTCCGAAGAAGCTTGTCCCGCGCGAGCGGGTCTGGTCGATGAACTGATCGACGATGACGAACCGGCCGGGCTCCAGCTCCTGTTTGAGCGAGCCGACGGCGGACACGGCCAGCAGGTCGGTGCACCCGAGCCGCTTCAGTGCATCTACATTCGCGCGGGCGTTGACGTCCGCCGGCGGGAGCCGATGCCCGCGGCCATGCCGCGGCAGGAAGAAAAACTTCACTCCCTGGATCCGGCCCGACAGCAACGCGTCCGAGGGCGAACCCCATGGCGTGTCAATGCTGACCCATTCCGGATCGTCGAGCGCATCGACCCCGTAGAGACCCGATCCGCCAAGAACGCCGATGACCCATTCGCTCACAGGGCACCGGTGACGTTCAGGACCATTGCCGCGACCCAGGCCGCCCCTGCGGCGAACGGCAATGTTGCAACCCAGGACAAAAGCACCGCACGGAGCGCCGGCCAATCGAGCGTTCCTGCCCGCGCTCCCACGCCGGAGATTGAGCCGACCGACACGTGAGTCGTCGAGACGGGCAGTCCCCATCGGCTGGCAAAGATCACGAGGATTGCGGTGATCAGGTTGGCGCTGATCCCCTGCGCATGGTCCAGGCGGTTGATCCTGAGGCTCATCGTTTCCGCGACGCGCCGCGCGAGCAGCAGCCCTCCGATGGCCATGGCGATGGCGATCAGCGCGGCCGAATATTGGGGGCCGACAACGCTTGCCGCAATGAGGAGCGCGGCGAGCTTGGGCGTGTCGTTCACGGCCCGGGCAAAGCAGATCGCGGACGCGGAAAGCACATGGATTTGGTCGAAGACCTTGGGAATCTCGACACGGGCCGTGACGCCGGGCATGCGGTCGCATTCGTTTATCCGCCCGCAGGCGATCGACGGAAGTCCGGGGCCGGCCACGGCCGCCATGCTGGCCACGTCGGCAATCCGGGGATCATCCTGCACGACACAGGCGCAATCGGCCTCGGAACGAAAGCGCGAGACGATGCTGTAGACCGAGATGCCGAGGATCGCGGCAATGACCGGGCTTGCGACAAGCGGCAGGACGAAACTGTCGCCAAGCGAGCGCCAGTTGATCGATGTCGCGCCGAGCGCGAGGCTTGCGCCGACGAGGCCACCCAGCAGCGCGTGCGTGGTCGAAACCGGCATGCCGATCCGCGTTGCCGCAATGACCGTTATCGCGGCGCCGATGGCGACCGCCGCAATAAACGCGGGGTTTGCGACGACGCCGGCAGGGACCAGGCCCTTGCCCGAGAATTGTTGCACGAGACCGTGCGCCAGGATCACGGACGCTAGGCCGCCGGCAACGGTCGCCACTGTCGCCAGTGCGAGCGCGCGTCTGTAGCTCAGCGAATGCGAGCCCCAGACAGTGGCGAAGCCCTTGAAATTGTCGTTCGCGCCATTGCTGAAGCCGACGAACAAGGCGCCGATCAGGATCAGGATGACCAAAGGCTGCATCAGCAGCATCCCGCCGAAACGCTCTTCTCCTCATGGTCGAACGGAACGTCCGTGCCGCACCCAGCGAAGATGCCGAAGTGACGCCCGAAATCCCCGACGAAATCGAAGTGGGAAGCGAAGCGCGTCTCCTTGAGCATCCGGAAGCTGTTTCCGCAGACCGGGAATATGCGGCCGGTCTCGAACCGGTGATGCTTGTCGAGCGTGAATGCATGCGGGTGATGCGGGATCGTGCCCTTGTAGGCGACTGCCTGGCCGAAATCCTCGCACGCGTCCTCGAGCGCGTCGATCGCGAACAAGCGGTAGGTGGCCGAATGAAAGCCGATGCCGGCCGTCTTCGACCGGAGCCTGGGATCGTTCACTGACAGCGGTCGGTCCTCGACGAGGCGCGGGTCGGCAAATCCGCTGGCCTGTGCCAGTCGGCGGAAGTCGTTCCAGTAGAGCGCGCCGCCCAGACATTCGCCGTAGAGCACCGGATCCTCGCGGACCTCGCGCGGAACGCGGCGGTCGGCATAGACGTCGGAAAAGTAGAACTCGCCGCCGGACTTGAGCAGCCGGCGCACTCCGTCCAGCACCGCGCCCTTGTCCTCCGAGAGATTGATGACGCAGTTGGAGACGATGACGTCGAAACTGGCGGGCTCGATTGGAAGGTCGCCCAGGCGCTCGATATAGCCTTTCAGGAAGTGCACGTTGGCATAGCCGAACTTTTCCGCATGATGGTCGCGATGGGCTTCGGCGACCGCCAGCTGCTCGTCGGTCATGTCGACGCCGACCACCGAGCCTTCCGGTCCCACCAGCTGCGCGAGAAGGAAGCTGTCGCGGCCGCTTCCGCAGCCAAGGTCGAGGACGCGTGCGCCCTCGATCAGCGGCGGGACCACCATCCCGCAGCCATAATAACGCTCGCGGACCTCTGAATGAACGCGCGCGAGCAGCGGCCTCAACCATTCCGGCAGGTCCGAAACGTCGCAGCAGGCCGACGTCTTGAGGTCGGCCGACCCGCCGAGCTGCTTGCCGTAATAATCCTTGACGATGTCGACCTTGCTCATCTCTCACCTCTTAAAGCTCAATAGGCCCGGCGCGCCGGCGTTCCCTGTTCATCGTCATGGAACTCGAAGCAGCCGATCGAGCGAGAGCTTTCCGCCTCCCCGGGTAATCAGCGGGATCAGGATCGCCGCCCAGCTCAAGTGCGTCGGCCAGGCGTCGGGATAGACGAAGATCTCGATGGTCAGGGTCATGATGAACAGCGCCGTCGCCGAAACCCTCGTGAAAAGGCCGAGCACGAGCAGGATCGGGAAGATATGTTCCGAGGTGGCGGCGATATAGGCCGCGGGAACGGGGTCGATGAACGGCAGCCGGTAGTCGGTCTGGAACAGATAGAAGGTGCCGTCGGTCAGGTGGAATAGCCCATCGACCTTGGACCGGCCCGACATGAAGAACACGCCGGCGATGCCGAGGCGCTGCACCAAGGGGATCAGCCAGGCCGGCGTCGACTTCTCGGCCAGGCGCGCGAACAGGCGGAACGGCGAGCGCCATCCGGGCCGCTCTTCAGCTAGGCTTGCCATGGTCTGTTGTCCTCCGATATTCCGACCGACAAAGCGGCCGTTGAAATGATGGTGGAAAGCGCCCTCGACAGATCCGCTCCAGGATAAGCTTCGGCCGTCGCGCTGATCGCCGAGCCGAGCGAGCGGCCGCTCTTGATCGCGCGGAGCATGTGGAACGTCGGCTCGTCGATCAGCGTCACGACGACCCCGCCGCCGCCGCGGGTCACGAGGGCTCGCTCGGCTCTCCACTCGGGCTCGAATTCTTCGAAAGCTTCATCGGAGCGATGCGCCTGCCAGATCGTGACCGCCGGCGTCTCGAAGCGCCCGAGGCGGGTCCCGGGATGCAGCCGCGCGCTCAGCTTCACCAGATGCGACGGTGTCAGGCGCGCATAATCCTGTTCTTCGAGGACCGGCGCATCGGGCGCGAAGAAGCACTCGGTCCAGAGCCGTTCGAGCCGCGCGACATCGCTGAGATAGGGGATCTCGCGGCCGACCTCGTGCAGCTGAAGGAAGTCGGGAAACTCCTCGCCGTATAATGCGAGTACGGGCGTCGAGGCTGGATGGGCGCGAGCGAACTCCAGCGCGACGGCCTCGAACAAATCATCGCCGAGCAGCATCGCCACGACCGGAAAATTGCTGCCGAGTGCGTCGAGCAGCCCCTGCAGCCAGGTGTTGCGATAGACGGCAAAGGCCGCGGGCAACTCGGTGGGCGCGCGCCCTGCGGTGATCGCCCGCGCGAACCATCGCTGGAATGGCGCGCCGTCACGCATGCTCGAGCTCCGCATAGGCGCCGAGCCGTGCGGCCGCCCGGTCCCGCTCGTGCATCAGCTCGCCGAACGGCGGGATGTTGCCGTCGCGCTCGACCAGCGTCGGTCTAGGGCCGATGCGCTCGAGAAGCTGGTCGTAAAGCGCCCAGACGATCTCGGATATGGGCTGGTCGTGGCTGTCGATGAGCAGGGTCGCGCCGAGCTCCGGGTCCGTGCTGAACCCGGCGAGATGGATCTCGGTGACGGCCGCGGAGGGCAGGGCCTCAATATAGTCGAGCGGCGCAAAGCCCAGATTGTTCGCGCTGACGTGGATGTTGTTCGCATCGACGAGGAGCCCGCACCCGGTGCGGCGGACAAGTTCCTCGAGGAAGTCGGTCTCGTTCCAGTCATGCCCTTCGAAATTGACGTAGAGCGAGGGGTTCTCGACCGAGATCGGCCGGCCCAGAGCCTCCTGCGTTATCCCAATGTTGCGGGCGATCACGTCCAGCATGCGATGCATGCGCGGAAACGGCAGGAGGTCGGAGAAATACCAGCCGTTGATTCGGCTCCAGGCGAGATGCTCGGACACGAGCGCCGGCTCGAACCGATCAATGAGCTGCCGGAGCTTTTGAAGATGATGCGGGTCCGGCGCATCGGTTCCGGCGAGCGACAGGCCGACGCCGTGCAGCGACAGCGGCCGCGCCGAGCGAAGTGTTTCGAGCATCGCGAGGCGCGGCCCGCCTTCGACCATATAATTTTCGGCGTGGACCTCGAACCACAGCCCTTCCGCCGGAGAGGCGACCGCCTCTTCGAAATGCTCGGGCTTGAAGCCCACTCCGGCGGTGAGGTCCATGCGTCAGGCCGTCGGCGTGAGGGAGCCGTGACCCTTGGGGGTCTTGATCTTCGTGCAGGTGCCGGCCTTGACCACCTTGAAGGCATTGCCCTGGTAATTGACCTTCGAGGTGCCGGCGCACGTCGTGCCCGGACCGGCCTTGCAGTCATTGTGGCCGGCGAGCGCGACGCCGTAACAGCGTTCCATCCCGCCGGGGATCGGCTTCATCATGTTGGATTGAGCGATCGCCGCGGTGGCGCCGACCATCGAGAGCGCGGCCGCGGCAGCGGCCAGTTGCGTGCGTGTCATTTCAAGAGTCTCCATTCGCGTGTCACACCATGTGGTGCGATCCTGAAGTTCGCGCGATCTGGCCGATCGGTTACGCCCTTCCACGAAGAATGCCGCCGCGACTGCAATTGCCGGTCCTTGTTGGGCGGGTGTAACGTTCGGGGCGTCTCCAGCGAATTAAGGAGCAATGACGCTTGGCGGATCGGGTCGAGATGGAGCTGAAAGTGCTGATGCTTGCTGGCCTCGCTGGCGACGCAAGGGCACATCAGCAGCTGCTCCTTGCGGCCGCCGCGCGCCTCAGAAGCTATTACGCGCGTCGCCTTGGGGGCGATGCGCCCGACTTGGAGGATCTGGTGCAGGAGACGTTGATCGCCATCCACGAACGGCGCGAGAGCTACAATAGCGCGCTGCCGTTCACGGCCTGGCTGCACGCGATCGCCAAATACAAGCTCATCGACCATTACCGGCGCGCCGGCGTTCGCCGGCACGTCGAGCTGGATGACGTGGGCGAGCTCGTGGCGGAGGACGGTTTCGAGCCGGCGCTCGCTGCGATCGACCTTGAGAGGATGCTCGGCCAGCTCCCGCCGAAGCACCGGCAGGCAATCAAGCTGACGAGGATCGACGGCTATTCGGTCGAGGAGGCTTCGAACATGTCCGGTCAATCGGCTTCGGCGATCAAGATCGGGGTCCACCGGGGCTTAAAGAAACTGACAGCAAAAGTACGAGATGATGACGACGATGATCGCAACTGAAGACCTCATCCGGTCGCTGGCCGCCGATGTGAAGCCGCTGCGGCGCGGAGCTGCACAGCTCCGGCTGGCGGCCGGCATTGGCGCCGGCGCGGCCGTCGCGCTGGTGGTCCTGTGGCTGTCGTGGCGCGCACCCTTGTCGGCCGTCGCCTACACCGGGGTCCCGACGTTCACCATGAAGCTCGCTTATGCGGCGACGATGGCGGCAGCGACCGCTATCCTGCTGCTCGCTGCCGGCCGTCCGGGGCAGCGGATCGGAATGCGCCTGCTGTGGCTCATCGTTCCGCCGGTTCTCGTTGCGGCGAACGCGATCATGGAACTCGCAATGACGGCGCCGCAGTTTCGCGAGGCGGAGTGGCTTGGATCGACCTGGCAGATCTGCATCCTTTCGACGGCGGGGCTGTCGCTTCCGATCCTCGCCGGCATAGTCTGGGCGTTCAGGCGCATGGCACCGACCAACCTGCGCCTGGCCGGCCTGCTTGCGGGGCTCGCGTCTGGTTCGGCCGCGGCGGTGGTCTACGCCCTCTTCTGCCCCGAGACGACTGCCGCCTTCCTGGCGACCTGGTACACGCTCGGCATCGCTGTGGCCGGGCTGATCGGGCTCCTCGCCGGACCCAGATTGCTCAGGTGGTAGTTGCGCAATCCGGGCATCCGTCGGCTCCCGGCGACAGCGCCGGGCGGCGTCGGACCTATGATCGGATCGCGCCATATTACGATCTCGTCGACCTGCCCTTCGAATATGCCCGTTACCGGCATTTGAGACCCTTGCTCTTCGACGGCCTGGCAGGGCGGATCCTCGACGCGGGCGTCGGCACCGGCCGCAACATCCCCTTCTATCCTCCTGGTTCGCATGTGATCGGAATCGATGTGAGCCCGGCAATGCTGCACCGGGCCGAACGCCGGCGCAGCCAGTCGCCCGCGACTGTTCAGCTTAGGCAGATGGACGTCACCAGCCTCGACTATCCGGACGCCACGTTCGACGCGATCGTCGCCACCTTCCTCTTTTGCACGCTGCCTGACGAGCTTCAGGCGCCTGCGCTGTGCGAACTGTCCCGCGTCCTGAAGCCCGGCGGCATCCTCAGGCTTCTCGACTACAGGCGGCCGCACGGTCGGCTGCGCCGTTTCATCATGCGGATTTGGGAGCCGTGGGCGAAATGGGCGTTCGGCGCCAGCTTCGACCGCCGGCCCGAGCAATATCTGGCGCAGGCGGGGCTGGAGATGAGCAGCACGAGGTTCGAGGCGCATGACCTGATTGCACTGGTCGAGGCCCGCCGCCTGCCGGACACGAAGGGCCTCGGCTCCGCCGCTGCTGTTGAGCGAGTGCCTGACCCGGCCGCCCTTTAAAAAGGAGATTGCCCTCGCAATGACGGATCGAGAGAAAGGCCCGCCGCAGCTGCCCTTCTGTCTGCTCCTGCTGCGCCTCGGCGTCGCGGTCGTGATGCTGTTCTGGACCGCGGACAAGTTCCTGAACCCTCACCATGCCGGCAGCGTGTTCAGCCATTTCTACGGTCTCGAGGGGCTTGGGCCCCGGGCATTTCTGGCGATCGGCGGGGTTGAGGCCCTGATCGTGCTGGCCTTCACCATCGGCCTCTTCAGGGCCTTCAGCTATGCCGCGGTCCTGCTCATGCACACCGTCTCGACCCTCTCGTCCTGGCGCCAATATGCTGCGCCGTTCGACAATCTTTTATTTCTCGCTGCCTGGCCGATGCTGGCCGCCTGCATCACCCTGTTCCTTCTCCGGCGCCACGACGAGTTCACCGTTGACCAGGCCTTCGGCATCGGCGCTCGCGCGAAATTGCCGGCGCGGGAGCGATAGACATGCAATCGCGGCGCTTCGACTTCGAGGGAGAGGGCGGCCACAGGCTCGCAGGCACGCTGGACCTTCCCAATGGGCCGGTCCGCGGATGTGCCTTGTTCGCCCATTGCTTCACCTGCACCAGGAGCTCACTTGCCGCGTCGCGCGTGTCGCGCGCTCTGGCGTCGCTGGGCTTCGCCACCCTCCGCTTCGACTTCACCGGGCTTGGCCAGAGCGGCGGCGAGTTCGCCGACAGCAGCTTCAGCGGCAGCGTCTCGGACATAGGCGCGGCGGCGGATGCCATGCGCGCTGCCGGTACTCCCGTGTCCCTCCTGGTCGGCCACAGCCTTGGCGGGGCCGCCGTGCTCGCAGCCGCCGGAACCATCCCGGAAGTTGCCGCCGTGGCCACGATCGGCGCTCCTGCCGACCTTGCCCATGTGCGGCGGCTGTTCTCGGATGTCGACGAGCTCTTGCAGCGCGGGGAAGCGGAGGTCAGCATCGGGGGGCGTCCGTTCCGGATGCGCCGCGGCTTCATTGACGATCTCGCCAGCCACGACCAGCGCTCGCGCATCGCCGGGCTGCGCAAGCCGCTCCTCATCCTTCACGCACCCCGCGACGAGGTGGTTGGCATCGAAAATGCCTCCCAGATCTTCCTCGCCGCAAAGCATCCAAAGAGCTTTGTCTCGCTCGACGATGCCGACCATCTGCTGACACGGCCCAGGGACGCCGAGTTCGTCGCGAACATCATCGCGACATGGGCAAGCCGTTATCTGCCCGATGTCTCGGCACCACGGACACGCGAGCAATCGGGCGTGGTGAGCGTCGTCGAAACGGGCGAGGGCAACTTCCAGGTCGAGGTCACCGCCGGCGGCGTGCATTTCCTCGCGGATGAGCCGCCGGAAGTCGGCGGCCTCGGCTCCGGGCCCACGCCTTATGACCTCGTCGCGGCGGGCCTTGGGGCCTGCACCGCAATGACCCTCCGGCTCTATGCGCGGGGCAAGAGCCTGCCGCTCGACCGGGTGACGGTTGAAGTCGGACATTCTCGCCGACCCGGTCAGAAGCCGGCCGACCTGTTCTCCCGCCGTCTTCAGCTCGAAGGCGCACTCACCGGAGAGCAGCACCAGAGGCTTATCGAGATCGCCGAGCGCTGTCCCGTGCATCGGACGCTCGAATCGGGAGCAGCCATCGAAACCGCCGAGGGCGGGCTCGACGAGAAGATCGTCGAGAAGCCCGGGTCGAACGTGGCCGAGAGGGTGCGCCTGTCCGAGTCCGAGTGAGGACGAGAGTCCCGATCTTCAAGCGGGAGCCACGGGCGCGGTGGTCTTGGCCACTCTTGCAGTGATGAGAAGCGCTATCGCCCCGATCATGGCGGCATAAGCAAGAACGAAGCTCGGGAGCAGAAGCGGCAGACCGACCAGCAGCATCGTGTCGTTGCCGCCGGGGACCAGCATCGCCCCCATCCCCATCAGGACGCCACCGGCGGTACAGCGGGACCAGTGCCCCAGGCTGCCCCGGCGCATCCTGAACAGTCCCGCAGTGATTGCGCCAGCGAAAGCCCCGGCCACGAAATCCACGCTCATCAGGCTCCGCCAGCCGAGCGACGCACCGGTCGAACGGGCGAGGTCCATCAGCACGTTCGTGTAGGGCCAGCCGGCGGCGAGCAGAAGCAGGCTGCCATTGATGAGGCCGATCAGGACCAGCGCGCGCAGTGGGTGCCAGCCGCCGGACCGAAGAGGATCGGGGAGCGAGATGCAGTCGTCACATCCCGGGCCATCGCCGATGGAACGGCGCGCAGCCGGCCAGAGAAGAGCCAGCGCCGCCAGGCTTCCGATGAGGATCGCCAGAGCGGGGCGGCCCACCAGCGGCGACGGGAAGTTGGTCGCGGGCGACGGGATACCCAACCACCCAGCGATGGCGAAGCCGGTCAGGATCCCTGCCACCGTGCCAAGCCGCGCTGCGTCACCGCGGCCAAGGCGTGCGATCGTTCCGAACGAGCAGCCGCCGTTGATGAAGGCGCCGGCTCCGAACAGAGCGCCGCCGCCAATCGGGGCGGCGAGGACGCTCGCTCCGCGATAGCGATCGAACACGTCATGGCCGAGGAGCGACGCGACGGCCATCACCGCGAGCGCGACCGCGCCATAGGCAAGAAAGCTCAAGAAGCGCTGCGGCCGGCGGTCCACCAACAGCTGCGCGACTGCGGCGACGGCGCAGGTGCTGCCGCGCTGGACCGCATAGCCGGCAAGGAACACGAGCAGCAGAATGAGTCCGGCCATCTCGCCTGCCTAGCACGGACTTGAATGTCGGGTAACGCACTCCTCCGGCGGGCGCGCCGTTCAATATGATCGATCCGTTGCGATCATGGCCGCTCAGCATGGACCCGGCACAGATCACGCCCGCCCGCGGCTCTTCACATGGTCAAGGAAGGCGCGAAGCTTCGCATGGATTCGCCGGCGGCCTCGGAGCCGGCGTTGGCCAGGTGTAACCGCTTGTGCCGGTTGGCCGAATTCAGAGTCAGTCGCCATTGCCCCCCGTCAGGCGACAGGCTGCGCCGCCTCGCCCCTCCGGCGGCGCAGCCTCCCTGGTCGAAGGTGAATGCCCATGAACGAGCCCGATCCTCTTTTGTCTGCCGAAGGAGCCGATCCCAAGGAGATGCACCCGGCGGCGCAAAGCCCCGATGAGCGGCTGGGCAAGCTCGAATGGGAGATCGTCGAGATCGCGCGGGTCAACGGGCCGCGCGGATCCAATCCGGACAGCCTCGGTACGCTCCTGCTGCGCAAACTGTTCGGAATCGCCAGCGTTCGCCCGCTCGCCAACGAGCGGCTCGAGGGCCTTCGCCGGTTCGCGGTGAAGGCCTGGTTCCGCAATTGTATTCGGGTCCGCGACATGCGCGCCTTCTTCGAAGCCGGCTTCTCGTCGAACGATGCGTGGCGCGTGCTCGCCCACGTTGCCGCCCGCCGTGGCAGGATGCCCGACATCGAGGCCTGGCCACCTTAGCGTTCAAGAAGACAGCTCCTTGCGAGGGAACCTGGCGCGGCGGAGTCGGGTTCTTGATGTCTCGCCGCCGCGCGTGCGCGCCGACGGCCCCTTTCGGCCGAGGAGGAGCAATCCCATGAGCTTGACCATCGGACACGCGCCCCTTGCTCCCAGGGAGGTTGGCCTCTTCAATTTCGAACGCAAGGGACCGGAGCAGACGCTCTATCTCGAGGATTTCCCCAAGCGCGTCCGCGCCCTATTCGGCGGCGAGACGATCGCCGACAGCCGCCGTGTCAAGGCGCTGTTCGAGACCGGGCGGATGATGGTCTTCTATTTTCCTCGCGAGGATGTCGCGATGGGCAAGCTCGTCCCGTCGGCAAAGCGCACGCGGTGCCCGCTAAAGGGCGAAGCGTCCTACTGGACCGTCCGGGCGGGCGAGCGCGAGGCCAGGGACGCCGCCTGGTCATATGAGACGCCGATCGCGTCAGCCGACTTTCTCGCAGGCCTGATCGCCTTCGACTATGACGCGATGGACGCCTGGTACCAGGAATTGGACAAGGTCTTCGCGCACCCGCGCGATCCCTATCATCGCTACGACATCCACGAGACCGACCAGCGGGTGACGGTCTGGCTCGAGGACGTCTGCATCGCCGACACCGGCAGCGCGCTGGTGCTGTTCGAAACCAGCCTTCCGCCGCGCTTCTACCTTCCGCCGGAAGCGGTCCGCACGCTGCTGCTCGTGCGCAGCGAAACCGTGACTCAGTGCCCCTACAAGGGCGAGGCCCGCCACTGGCATATCCGCGCCGAAAGCAAGCGCGTCGATGACGCGGCCTGGAGCTATTCGGATCCGTTCGGCGAGGCGGGCCGCATTCGCGACTGGCTGTCCTTCTATCCGAGCAAGCTGCGCGTCGAGGTCGACGGCGAGCAGCTGGGCCCCGAATGAGGGCAGTGAGTTCGAGTAAACGTTAGTTCGTCAGGCCGCCGCCCGCCAGGCGTCGCGGTGCCGGCGGAACGGGAGCGTCAGCGAGCGCCACAGGCGGATCTCCGAGCGCCGGCGGTAGGCCGGCACGCCGATCCGAATGCGCGACTGCGGAATGTCCAGCCTGAACGTCCCGTGCAGCCGGTCCCAGATGCTCAACCCGCTCGACCAGTTGGAATTTGTCTCGTCCTGGACTGCGGAGTGGTGGATGCCGTGCATTCGAGGAGTGGTGATTGCCCAGGCAAGCGCACGCTCGATCCGCGCCGGCAACCGCAGGTTGCTGTGGTGGAAGACCACGCAGAGGAAGAAGAAGCGCTGCCACCAGCGAAGCGCCCTCGCCGACGTGCCGATCATGAGAACCTGCGCCGCGCGATACGGCACTGAAACGGCCATCTCCCCGAAGTGGAAGCGCATCGCCGTCGTCGAATCGAGATCGAGATCGAGGTGGTGGACGAGGTGGAACCGCCAGAGGAACGGCACGCGGTGCGTGGCGACGTGCCATAGATAGATCGTGTAATCCATCAGGGCGAGCGCGATGAGATCGCGCGCGAACGCGGGCACGGGCAGCATCTGGATCATGCCTTGTCGACGGCGGCCGACCGATGCGGCGATCGGTTCGACAACCGGATTTTCGAGGACCCCGACGACGGCCATGCTCATTGCCCCGAGCGTCAGGTTCCGCACCGTGCGCTGAGGTTCCGGCTGGGTCTTCGCCCGCAGCGGCCGCCGTTTTTCGAGCAGGAACAGGCCGGCGGCGCCCGCCGCCAGCGCCGCCGTCGCTGCCAGCTGATTGCGCCTGCGCCTCCTGGCCGGTGCTGATCCGTCCATGTCGACTGAACCGCTCTTGCGGTCCGGAGTTGCAACGGGGCGATGCGGGATTCACCAGAACCGGTCCGGTCCGCGGCTGTTGGCGACGACGTCGCCATTGTCATTCCCGCGCTGAACGAGGCGGCCTTGCTGCCCCTGCTGGCGCAGAAGCTGAAGCGTCTCGATCCGCCGGCGTCCGAGATCGTCCTGGTCGACGGCGGCAGCAGCGACGGCACCGCCGAATGGGCGCGCGTGCTTGGTCTGACGGTCGTCGGGGCCGATCCGCCGCGCGCCAATCAGATCAACCGTGGCGTCTCGACGGTGACGAGTCCGCTCGTTTGCGTCCTCCATGCCGACACCTTGCTCCCGAAAGACGCCGTCGCGGTGATCCGGCGCACGCTTGGTGATCGGCGGGTCGCGCTCGCATCGTTCATACCGCTCTTCCGCGGACGGAAGCTGCGCTGGTTCTCGACCCTGCATGGCTGGCTCAAGACCTGGTATGCGCCGTTGCTGTTCCGCCCGCGACTCTTCCTGCGCGGTGCTCGCCTCCTGTTCGGCGATCATGCGATGTTCTTCCGGCGCGCGGATTTCCTGTCGGTCGGCGGCTGCGATCCAGCGGCCCCGATCATGGAGGATGCCGCGCTCTGCATTGCCATGAACCGGCTCGGTCGCGTCCGGCTCGTTCACCGGTTCGTGGTCACGTCGGATCGCCGGATGCGGGAATGGGGCGAGCTTCGCACCAACTGGATCGCGATCCGGATCGGCGTGAGCTGGGCCCTGGGGCGAAGGTGCGACCTCGATCGGCACTATCCGCCGGTGCGCTAGGCGGCGGGTGCCGGCCCTGCACCAAGAGCGGCTTGACCCTGACATCATGTCAAACCCTAAATAGGTGCTGAGGCGTTCAGATGTCAGAAGGAGCCGGGTCGATGGCCCGATGTTGTGACCAGCATAGCCGCACAGGGGTTCTCGATCGCTCGCCCGAAGAGCATGGCGCGATCGTCACCGATCCGGTGTGCCACATGAAAGTCGACAGCCGGACCAGCCCGCACCGCTACGATCTCGGCGGTACGCCTTATTACTTCTGCTCCGAGCGCTGCCTCGAGAAGTTCAAGGCAGATCCGGACTCATATCTGAACCCTCCGGCGCATGACGCCGCGGTGACTCGCCCGGCGATGGGCGCGCTGCCGGCGGCCGCGGAAGGCACGGTCTGGACCTGCCCGATGCACCCGGAAATCCGGCGCGACCGGTTCGGTACTTGCCCGATCTGCGGAATGGCGCTCGAGCCGCTCGAGCCGAGGCTTGAGGAGGAGACCAACCCGGAGCTCATCGACATGAGCCGCCGCTTCTGGGTCAGTGCGGCGATCTCGGTTCCCCTGCTCGTCCTCACCATGGGCGCCGATCTCTTCGGCTGGAACCCGCTGCCGAGGCGCCTCTCGCAATGGGTGCAGCTGGCGCTTGCGACACCGGTCGTGCTGTGGGGCGGGCGTCCATTCTTCGAGCGCTTCTGGGCGTCGCTCAAGACGCGCAACCTCAACATGTTCACTTTGGTCGGTCTCGGCGTGGGTGTCGCTTATGCCTACAGCCTCGTCGGAACCGTCGTTCCGGGCCTCTTCCCGTCGTCGGTCCGGACCATGGGCGGGCTGGTGCCGGTCTATTTCGAGGCGTCGGCGATCATCACCACCCTCGTGCTGCTGGGCCAGGTCCTCGAGCTGCGCGCCCGGTCTGCCACCGGCAAGGCGGTCCGCGCGCTGCTCGGCCTCGCTCCGAAGGCGGCGCGCCGCCTGAACGCCGAGGGCGGTGAGGAGGATGTCCCGCTCGAGCAGGTCCATGTCGGCGACCTGCTTCGGATTCGCCCCGGCGAGAAGGTGCCGGTCGACGGAGTGGTCGTCGAGGGCCGAAGCTCGGTCGATGAATCGATGCTCAGTGGCGAGCCGGTCCCCGTCGAGAAGGCAGCGGGCGAGAAGGTGACCGGTGCGACCGTCAACGGGACCGGATCGCTGCTCATGCGCGCCGAGCGGGTCGGGCGCGACACGATGCTCTCGAGGATCGTGCGCATGGTCGCCGCGGCGCAGCGGTCGCGAGCCCCCATCCAGGCGCTTGCCGACAAGGTGGCGGGCTGGTTCGTCCCGAGCGTCGTCATCGTTTCTCTGACCGCGTTCCTTGCCTGGAACCTGCTCGGTCCGGCGCCGGGGCTGGGGCTTGCGCTCGTCAACGCGATCGCGGTCCTGATCATCGCCTGCCCGTGCGCCCTCGGACTGGCGACACCGATGGCGATCATGGTCGCGACCGGACGTGGTGCAACTGCCGGCGTGCTGATCAGGAATGCCGAGGCTTTGGAGCTGATGGAGAAGGTGGATACGGTGGTGATCGACAAGACCGGCACCGTCACTCTCGGCAAGCCCAAGCTGGTCGCGGTCGAGACGGTGAACGGCTTCGCGGACGGCGAGGTGCTGCGCCTCGCGGCAGCGCTCGAGCGGGGCAGCGAGCATCCGCTTGCCGCCGCGATCGTCGCCGGCGCGCAGGAGCGCGGCCTCGCGCTTGCACCGAGCAGCGAGTTCCAGTCGCATACGGGTAAAGGCGTCAGCGGAATGGTCGAGGGCCACGACGCCGCCCTCGGCAACAAAGCGCTCATGGACGATCTCGGAATGGAATTGGAAGCTCTGGCCGACCGGCATCGGTCGGAGGGCGAGGGCGTGATGTTCGTTGCTGTCGACGGCAAGTTGGCTGGCCTGGTAGTCGTCGCCGATCCGGTGAAGGAGAATGCGGCCGAAGCCGTCGCCGAGCTCCGCCGAAGCGGACTTCGCGTCGTCATGATCACCGGCGACAACCGCCGCACCGCCGAGGCCGTGGCCCGCCGGGTCG
The DNA here is from genome assembly GCA_013361785.1 of Sphingomonas sp. Taxonomy (GTDB): domain Bacteria; phylum Pseudomonadota; class Alphaproteobacteria; order Sphingomonadales; family Sphingomonadaceae; genus Sphingomicrobium. Next base: position 2,045 of record JABFXK010000040.1, on the reverse strand, counting down.
GGATCGACGAGGTTCTGGCCGACGTGCTTCCCGACCAGAAGCAGGCGAGGGTCCAGGAACTGCGCAACCAGGGGCGGCGTGTCGCCATGGCCGGTGACGGGATCAACGACGCTCCGGCGCTCGCCGCGGCCGACGTCGGGATTGCCATGGGGACCGGCACCGATGTCGCGATGGAGAGCGCCGCGATCACCTTGGTCAAGGGCGACCTTTCGGGCATCGCGCGCGCGCGGCACCTGAGCCGCGCAACCATGCGCAACATCCGCCAGAATTTGTTCTTCGCCTTCGTGTTCAATGCTGCTGCCGTGCCGCTCGCGGCCGGCGTGCTCTATCCCTGGTTCCATCTTCTGCTGAGCCCGATCGTCGCAGGCGCGGCGATGTCGGTCAGCTCGGTGACGGTGATCGGCAATTCGCTGCGCTTGAGAGCCGTGCGGCTATGAAGATCGGCCAAGTCTCCGCAGCTTCGGGCGTGAGCCAGCGGATGATCCGCCATTATGAAAAGATCGGCCTCATTCCCGCGGCGGCGCGCCGCGCGTCCGGCTATCGCGATTATGACGAGCGCGACCTTCACACCTTGCGGTTCATCGGTCGCGCGCGCGACGTCGGTTTTCCGATCGAGGAGATCCCGCGCGGCCGCCGAAGCAAGGAGCATTATGCCGGCTGGGACCCCTTCGTGATGTGAGCCCCTATGCCGCCCGGATGACGGGCACCGCGCTTTGAATGACCCGGAAAGCCGAGCGCAGGAACAGCGCGGCAATTGCAGCGCCGACGATGATGTCAGGCCAGGGTGAGGCAGTCAGCGCGACGAGCCCGGCGGCGCCGAGCACGCCGACATTCGAGATCACATCGTTGCGCGAGCATTCGAAGGTGCTGGCCATGTTCACATCCTCGCGGCGGAAGCGCCATAGCAGCCGCAGGCAGGTGAGGTTCGCTGCAAGCGCAAGGCTGCCGAAGGCCAACATCAGCCCGGAGGAGGGCGGAACCCCGCTGTGCAGCTTGATTGCGATGTCGATGGCAACGCCAATACCGAACGCAAGAATGAACAGGCCCTTGGCCAATGCCGCGCCGCCTTTCCAGCGCTCGCTTCGCGACAGTGCGAACAGGCTGAGGCCATAGACCAGGGCATCGCCAAACATGTCGACACTGTCAGCCATCAAGGCGGCCGAACCGGCGATCACGCCGGCGCCGAACTCGAGGACGAACATGAGCGCATTGATCGCGAGCACCAGCAGCAGGACGCGCCGCTGCTCCGCCCGACGCGCGAGCCGCTGAAGTTCCTGTCCTTTGGCGGAGCAGCAATCGTCGGCCATCGTCTCGTTCGCTACAGCTTGAGGCTGAATCTGGGGGCCGCTGCGACCATCGTCAAATAAAGCGCGATCGTGAGCAGGCAGCCGAGCATCAACGCCAGCCAGAAGCTGACGCCCTGCTTCAGAAGCCACGGGATCAGCAGGAACATCGGGAGCGACGGCAGCACGAACCAGAAGGTCGCCTGCACATGGGCGGCCATGTTCGGGACGTCCGGCTTGTCATTCCAAAGCCAGATCATGCCGAGGACCGAAACCAGCGGAAGGGAAGCGATCAACGCTCCGAAGCCCGGGTAGCGCTTCGCGACTTCCGACACGATTGCAACGATGACGCCGGAGATTGCGGCCTTGATGACGAGGTAGAGCATCCGAGCGCTGCTACGCGCCTGCGGTCCACTCGACAATTTTCCCGGAGCTCTTTTGCCGGTCCACGCGGCGAAGGGTCTCGCATGGGACTCCGCGGCCTGAAATCCCGGGAGGCTCGATTTCGCCTCCTCCCATTTTCGTGCCTCTGCCTCGGCGGCCCGGTCCGGCAGGTTCGGCGCATGGACAGGCACGATGGCGGTTTCGGAGCAACCAGGTCATTCAGGGAAGACGACATCGCCCGCGCTGCCCGCGCGAAGAAAGGAAGCCCGTTTCTCTCGACCGAGCAGGCGGCTTTCTATCTCGGCCTCAGCCCGCGCAAGCTTCAGGCGATGCGCGGCGCCGGCACCGGACCAAGGTTTCGCCGGCACAGCCGGTACG
>JABFXK010000008.1 GCA_013361785.1 Sphingomonas sp. | reverse complement strand
ATCGACCGACGCTACCTGGCGATCGTCAACGGCGTTCCGAAGGCTGGCAGCGGCACGGTTGATGCGCCGCTCGCACGATCCGCCGCGAACCGAAAGAAGATCGCGATCGTCGAACGCAATCGAGGCAAGCGGGCCGTCACGCACTGGAAGCGCCTCGAGGTGCTTGCCGACGCTGCCCTCGTCGAATGCCGGCTCGAGACCGGCCGCACGCACCAGATCCGCGTCCACATGGCGTCGATCGGCCATCCATTGCTTGGGGACCCGGTCTACGGCCGTTCGGGAAAGACGCACGGGAAGATGCTGAAGGAGCTTGGGTTTGATCGACAGGCGCTGCACGCCGCAGAGCTTGGGTTCACCCACCCCGTAACGAAAAACAGGTTGTCGTTCTCAAGTCCCCTGCCGCCCGACATGCAGGAACTGAAGCGCGCGCTTGGTGTAGTAAGGTTAACGAGCTAGGGTCGCAGAAGCGCCCGAAAAAGGGAGAAAGACGAGTAACGATGGCAAACAGCAAAGGGATCGTCTCGCTCCCCTCGTCCGGCGGGGAGGCCGGACTCAACCGCTATCTTGCGGAGATCAAGAAATTCCCGATCCTCTCTCCAGAGGAAGAATATATGCTCGCCAAGCGGTGGCGCGAACATGGCGACACTGAAGCCGCGGCGAAGCTGGTCAATTCGCACCTTCGGCTCGTGGCGAAGATCGCCATGGGATACCGCGGCTACGGCCTGCCGGTTAGCGAGCTGATTTCGGAGGGCAATATCGGCCTGATGCAGGGCGTGAAGAAGTTCGAGCCGGACCGCGGCTTCCGCCTCGCGACCTACGCCATGTGGTGGATCAGGGCCTCGATCCAGGAATTCATCCTTCGCAGTTGGTCGCTCGTCAAAATGGGCACCACCGCCGCGCAGAAGAAATTGTTCTTCAATCTCAGGCGGATGAAGAACCAGATCGACGCCTTCGAGGAAGGCGACCTGAAGCCCCAGGACGTGGCCAAGATCGCGACCGATCTCGGCGTCAGCGAGGACGAGGTCGTGTCCATGAACCGCCGAATGGCGATGGGCGGCGACACGAGCCTCAACGTGTCGCTGAAAGGCGACGAAGGCAGCGAAAGCCAATGGCAGGACTTCCTCGTGGATTCTGGGCCGCTTCAGGACGAACAGATCGCGGAAGACGAGGAGACCCGCGTCCGGCATGACCTGCTGATGAGCGCGATGGAATCGCTGAACGACCGCGAGAAGCACATCCTGATGGAGCGACGTCTTGCCGACGATCCGAAGACGCTTGAAGAACTAAGCCAGGTTTATGGCGTCAGCCGCGAACGCATCCGCCAGATCGAGGTCCGAGCGTTCGAGAAGCTCCAGGCCGCCCTCCTCCGCATCGCCGGCGAGCGGCGGCTGCTTCCAGCGGCCTAGCCCTTCTCCTCCGCCACCTTCGGCGCGCCGCGGGTCAGCGCCTCGCCTTCGCGTTGCTCCTCCGGCCGGTCCTGAACCGTGTCGTCAGTCGCGACATTGTCCGCCGCCCAGGCGCCTCGGTCGCCCATCGGCTCGGGAGCGCCGGTGGTGCTGTCCTTCGCCGTCTGATGCTCGATCTCGCTGTTGAGCTCGGCTCCGAAGACGAATGCATAGGCCGACAAATACATCCAGGTAAGCAGGGCGACCACCGCGCCGAGCGACCCGTAGCTTGCATGATAATTGGTGAAGTGGCTGACATAGAAACCGAAGACGAACGTGAGCAGCAGCCAGGTGACCGCCGCGAATAGCGAGCCAGGAGTGATCCACTTCCACTGCGCGTCTTCGCGTGACGGGCCGAAGCGATAGAGCACTGAAGCGACCACCACGGCGACGGCTGCGAGAAGGAAATAGCCGATCACCTTGCCTGCAATCACCGCTGTCGGAGCGGCCTTCGGAAGCAGGTGCTGAAGGAAGCTGACCGCTGCGACCGCGGCGATTGCGAGCAAAGCGACGACGAGCGCTCCGACGGTCATCCCGACGGCGAGCAGATAGAAGCGGAAGAGGCTGCGCTTCTCCTTTTCCTCATAAGCGATGTTGAGCGCCGTGATCACCGAGGCGGCGCCGTTCGTTCCGCCATAGGTGGCGACGAGGAATGCCACGAGGATGCCGAGACCCTTGGTGCCTTCCGATGATTTGACCGCGGTCATCAGCTGATCGCCAATCAGGAGCGCGACATCGGTCGGCAGCACCGCCGTCAGCGCCTCGACCTGCTGGATCACTGTGCTCGGGTCGGCGACGAAGCCGTAGACCAGGACGATGAGGCCGAGCAGCGAAAGCAGGGCAAAGAAGCCGTAGAAAGCGACCCCGGCCGATACCAGCGCGACATTGTCGTCCCAGGTTCGCTTGTAGGTTCGCTTGAGGATGTCCTTCCACGCCGGCGCCGGCATCTGTGCCGGCGAGCTCGCCTGATGTCCCTTCGGGTCGATCATGCGCAAAAGAACAACAGCCGGCGGCGCGCCGTTCCCTCTTGCCAACGGCCGCAAACAGTCGGACGGTGAATAATTCAACGAAGAGCGCTTCGGGGCGCCTTCAGCGACTCGAACGCCCGCAACCCGGACGAAGGAGAGTCGCATGGCCGGACAACCATCCAAAGGCACCCGAGTAATCGCGCTGGTGGGACCCGCCGGCGCAGGAAAGACAAGCCTTGCCGAAGCGATTCTGTTCGCAGCCGGCGCCACTGACCGCCTGGGGTCGACGGCCAACGGCTCCAGCATCGGGGATTCGAGCCCTGAAGCACGCCAGCGCGGCGGCTCGACCGAGCTCAACCTCTATAATTTCGACTATCTCGGCGATTCGTTCGCCCTGATCGATTGTCCTGGGTCGGTCGGCTTCGCCGCCGATGGCGCAAAGGCGCTTGCAGTCGCCGACGTCGCGATTGTCGTCGTCGACCCAGACCCGGCCCGGGCGCCGCTCGCCGCTCCTGCCCTCCGGGCGCTCGACGAGCTCGGAATCCCGCACCTCATCTTCGTCAATCGAATCGACCAGGCGCATGGGCGAATCCGGGACCTGCTTTCGGCACTGCAGCCGATGAGCGTCTCGCCGCTGCTCGCCCGGCAGATCCCCATTCGTGACGGCGAGAAGATCAGCGGCTTCATCGATCTCGCGCTCGAATATGCATTCAAATATCGACCCGGACAGCAATCCGAGCGGATCGACATCCCGGCCGACCTCCAGGACCGCGAGCACGAGGCGCGCACCCAAATGCTCGAACAGCTCGCCGACCATGACGACGAGCTCCTCGAGCAGCTCCTGATGGACCAGGCGCCAACGCGCGAGAAGGTGCTGCAGGACCTCGCTCGCGAGACCGGCGAGAGCCTCGGCGTGTCGGTGCTGTTCGGCTCGGCGAGCAGCTCATGGGGCGTTCGACGGCTGCTCAAAGCCATGCGCCACGAAGCACCTTCCCCCTCGACAGCGGCAGATCGGCTCAGCGTCACCGACCCATCGATGTACGTGTTCAAGGTCGTGCACGGCTCCATCGGCCGCCTCGCAATGGCACGGGTACTCGGCGGCAAAATCGCCGAAGGCTCCGACCTCAAGACGAGCGACGGCGACCACGCGCGGGTGGGATCGCTATTCAAGGTCCAAGGGGAAAAGACTCAGAAGATCGGCGCGGGCGAGAGCGGCGACGTGGTCGCGGTCGCCAAAATCGATACGATCAGGGCCGGCGAATGGCTCAGCGCTGGAAAGGTCCCGCCGCCGGTCGACATCGGCTATCCCGCGCGCAACTGCGCGATCGCGATCGAACCCGCCGACCGCAAGGACGACGTCAAGCTGTCAGGCGCTCTGCACCGGCTTGCCGAGGAAGATTCGGCACTCGTCGTCGAGCATGACGAAGCCAATCACGAAATCCGGCTGCGCGGAGTCAATGACGAGCATCTGAACACCGTGCTCGCCCGGCTGAAACGGCGCTTCGGGGTCGAGGTGAAGAGCCACACGCCGACCGTGGGCTATCGCGAATCGATCCGAAAACCCGTCACGCAGAAGGGCCGCCACAAGAAGCAATCCGGCGGCCACGGCCAGTTCGGCGACGTGATCATCGAGGTGAAGCCGCTGCCGCGGGGATCGGGCTTCGTCTTCGAGGAGCGGATTCACGGCGGCTCGGTGCCGAAGCAGTGGATCCCGGCGGTCGAGGATGGCGTCCGCGAAGCCATGGCCAAGGGCCCACTCGGCTTCGAAGTCGTCGACTGCCACGTCGCGCTGATCGACGGCAGCTATCACAGCGTCGACAGCTCCGAGCTCGCGTTCCGCCTCGCCGGGAGGATTGCGATGCAGGAGGCGCTAAGCGCCGCCCAACCGCACCTGCTCGAGCCGATGCACAAACTCACCGTGGTGTGCCCGTCGAATGCGACCAGCCGGATCACCTCGGCCGTTGCCGGCCGCCGAGGACAGATGCTCGGCCTCGGTCCGCGCGACGGTTGGACCGGATGGGATCGGGTCGAAGCGCTCATCCCTGAAGCCGAACTGTCGGGCCTGGAGGCGGAGCTTCGTTCCCAGAGCCAGGGGCTCGCCACCTACGAAGCGGAGTTCGACCATCTGGCAGAACTGAACGGACCGCTCGCTGACAAGGTTATCCAGCAAAAGGTGCCGGAACCCGCGTAGCGGCCTCTGCCATTCCGTTCTTGGTGAGGCGCTTATCCGTGTTAAGCGCCCACCATGAAGCACTGGTTCAAGGACCAGCATTTCCGCTCGCTGCTCAAGAACAGCAGCTATCTCGCGGCATCGAAGATCGTTGCCGCGATCGCCCAGATCGCGACCATGGCGCTTGCGGCGCACGCGCTCGGCCTGCTTCTGCTCGGCGCTCTGATCCTGATCGACAGCTACGCCCGATCCGTCAGCGGGATCGCCAAGTTCCAATCGTGGCAGCTCATCGTCCGCTACGGGGGCAAGGTCCTCCACGGCGAGCATGACGATTTCAAGGCCTCGACGGGTTTCGCCTTCGCGCTCGACGTGATCAGCGGTGTCGGCGGCATGCTCGTCGGGCTCGCGCTGCTGCCCATTGTCGGGCCGTGGGTCGGGATCACCCCAGGCCAGATCTGGCTCGCGATGCTTTATTGCACGCTTCTGCCGACGATGGCGGCGGCAACGCCGACGGGCGTTCTTCGAGCGCTCGATCGGTTCGACCAGATCAGCTGGGCGGACACCGTGACTCCGATCACCCGGCTGTTCGTTGTTCTTGCCATTTACCTGATGCGCGGCGGCTTCATTGCCTATGTTGCCGCCTGGTACGCGACGACGCTCGCGGGCGATCTCTACGACTGGTTCCTCGCGTGGCGCGAGCTTCGCCGGCGCAAGCTGCTCAAGGGAATCCGCCCGACATTAAGGCCGGAGACACTCCCCGGCGCGTGGCGCTTCGCGATTCAGGTGAACCTCACCGCCAGCGTGCAATCGGTGTGGGGCCCCATCGCCCGGCTAACAGTCGGCGGACTGCTTGGAGCCGCCGGCGCAGCGCTGTTCCGGGTCGCGTCGGTGCTTTCGGATGGCGCGTCGAAGCCGGCGGACCTGCTCGCCAAGGCATTCTATCCCGAGGTCGTCCGGATGGATTTGTCGAGCAAGAAGCCGTGGAAGCTGATGCTTCGTGGAACCGCCCTTGCGAGCGCCCTCGCCGTGGCCGCCATCCTGATCCTCCTGGTTGGCGGTCAGCCGATCGTCTCGTTCCTGTTTGGGAAGGATTTCCTCGCCTCCTACGACGCGATGGTGATCCTGATGATCGTGCCGTTCCTCAGCGTCTTCAGCTTCCCGCTGCCGCCGATGCTGTACGCGCTCGACCGTCCCGACGGGCCGCTCAAGGCGCGCGTCTTCGGCACGATCGTGTATTTCCTGATCGTCGCCCCCTTGTGCTGGAACATGGGAGTGAATGGCGCTGCGATCGCCTTCGTCCTCGCGAACGTCGCGACGGTGGGCACGATGATCTGGCAGCTGCGGCACGAGCATCGGCGGGTGCGACCGCCCAAGCCCGAACCCGCGGCGCGTTAGGCGAGTCCGTCGACAACCGCGACCGGCTTCCAGTGGCCGAGGCCGTTCTGCGCCGCGAACTCCTCCGGGAACGCCTCGCCCGCGTGAATGCCTCCCGCGATGAACACAGTGTCGAAGCGCATACGCGCCGCGCCCAGGATATCGGTCTGAAGCCCGTCGCCGACTGCGAGTACCTCATCCGCCGGCGGGTTTCCCGCGCGCCGCAGCGCATGCTCGTAGATCGCGGGGAACGGCTTTCCGTACCAGGTCACCCGCCCGCCGAGCATCTGATAGAGCTCGGCAATCGCGCCGGCGCACGCTTCAGGCACACCGCCGCGCACCACAACGCGGTCAGGATTGAGACAGTGCATGTGCACGTCGCGATCGACCAGGCCCTCCAACTCGGCGCGATAGTCCTGCGGATCGCCATAGGGGCGCTCGCGCAATCCCGTGCACGCGAGCTCGCTGAAGTTGTCGTCATCGGCGATGCGGACCCCCCTGCCCTCCAGCACTTCGCGGTCGTCGGGCGTGCCGATGAAGCCGACGGGCTCCGCGAGCGCGTTCAGTGCGGAGATGCCTGCTTCGCCGCTGGTGGCGATCGCGTCCCAGCAATCCTTCGGCAGGCCGATTTGCGCCAGCTGCTTCTCGACCGACTCCTCGGTCCGCGGCGCATTGGTGAGAAGCACGACGCAACGGCCCTGCTCGCGCCATTGCCGAAGCCGCTTGGCGGCGCCGGGATAAAGCTGAACGCCATCGTGAACCACGCCCCACAGGTCGCACAGGATCAGGCGGTATTTCGCATCCAGTAAATCCCAATAACTCATTCGAGGCCCGCAGCGGCGAGCGCTTCCTCGATTGGCGCGACGTCTTCGGGATTGTTGAGCTCCCGAAGGGCGAAGGGCGGCGTTTCCACCTCAACCACGGCAATCGGAACGCCCGCATCGAGAAAGCGAAGCTGCTCCAGCCCCTCGAGCACCTCGAGTTCGCTCTGCGGCGTGTCGCGATAGAGCTCGAGCGCGCGCGGCCGATAGGCATAAACGCCGACGTGGAGCTTCATCGGCGTCGGCTCGGCCTCAGCCGCCCATTGGGGCAGGTGCGGGATCATCCGCTTCGAGAAATAGAGTGCATGGCCGCGGCCGTTTGTCACCACGGTCGTCCCGCCAACCCGGCCCGCTTCCTCTTCGCGGCGCAGCGCCTCGACCTCTTGGCTTCTCAGCCGCATTGCCGGAGTTGCAACCAGTGCTTCGGCATCGCTCGCCATTCGGGCAATCAGCGCCTCAACGAATGTCGATGGGGTCAGCAGCGCATCGCCCTGGAAGTTGATGACCAGATCGGGATCGTGGAGCTGAGAAAGCGCTTCGGCACAGCGCTCCGTCCCGTTGCGGCATTCGGGCGAGGTCATGATTACTCCGACGCCGGCCGGCACGCAGGCTTCAGCGATCCTCTCGTCGTCCGTGACCACGAAGACTCCGGCGACGCCCGGCACGCGCCGTGCGGCTTCGACGCTTCGGTGGATGAGCGGCTTGGGTATGCCGCTCGATCCCTTGAGCTGGACCAGCGGTTTGCCGGGATAGCGCGACGACGCGTAGCGCGCCGGAATCAGGATGACCGTGTTCATCTCAGCGCGCAGGCGGGCAGTCGTGGATGTGGAGCACCCCGACAGGTCGCTTCCCGATGCCGTCATCCTCGACGACGAAGACGGCCGTGATCCTGTTCTCCTCGAAGAGCGTCAGAGCGTCGTCGATCAGCGCGTCGGGTGCGATAGTCTTCGGATCGCGGGTCATGAACTCGGCGGCAGCATGGTCGAGTCCCTGCTCGATATGCCGCCTCAGATCGCCGTCGGTGATCGCTCCGATCAGATGGCCGCTGCCGTCAACCACACCCACGATGCCCAGCCGCTTGGCGGACATCTCCACCACGGTGTCGTGCATTGACGCATCATCGCGCGTCAGCGGCAGCGCCTTGCCCGAATGCATCACGCGGCTGACCGGCTTCAGCCTTGCGCCGAGGGAACCGCCGGGGTGGAGGCGCCCGAAGTCCGTTCGAGTGAAACCCTTTTGGCGCATTACGGTCATGGCCAAAGCATCGCCAAGCGCGAGCGTCATCGTCGTCGATGTCGTCGGGGCGACAGATTCCGGGCCAACCTCCGCCCAGTGCGGCAGCACCAGCGCCGCGGCGGCGGCGTTCGCGAGCATGGAGCCGGAGCTGCCGGTGATGGCGATCACCGGGATGCCGACATGCCGGAAATGGTCGATCACGGGCTCGAGCTCTTTGGTCTCGCCGCTTTGCGAGATTAGCAATGCGACGTCACCTTTGCTCGCCATCCCCAGATCGCCGTGGATCGCTTCCGCGAGGTGAAGGAAGGTGGCGGTCGTGCCGGTCGAAG
>JABFXK010000107.1 GCA_013361785.1 Sphingomonas sp. | reverse complement strand
CTCGACGTAGGGCCGGAAGTCCGCGCCCTGGTTCACGAGGGCGAGCAGCTCCTCGCGGATCGCGGGAGTCGCGGCTTCGATCTCAGGCACCCAGTCGAATTCCTCGCGCTCGAAATACTGCCGCTGCGCGAGATACGGGTAATAGAAGACCGCCGGCTGCTGCGGGTAGATCGAGCGCTCGCCCCTCAGCATCTGGAGCGCGTGGGTGAGGCGGATTTGAGCCGGCGCATCTTCTGGTCGGAAATCGGCGACGGCGGCGTCGAGCGACTGCTGGAACTCGTTCGCGCGGCCCTGCACGAACGCCTGCGCGCTCCGCAGGCGTTCGAGCGTGCGCGGGTCGGCATAGCCGCCCTGCGCGCCTTTCAGCGCCGCCTGATAGAAGGACATTGCCGCCTTGGGATCGCCGCGGCGCGCATAGTCGTCGGCGCGGTCGAGCAGCGCCTGGATGCTGGCCGGCTGCGGCGCCGTGCTCACGCGGCCTCGGCCTCGCGTTCGCTGTCGAACCGCGCCTGTGCGGCGTGGATCGCGTCGACATTGTCCATGGCCCAGGTGGCGAGGCCGCAGATCGGCTTCTGCAGCGAGTGGCCGAGCTCGGTCAGCTCATAGTCGACTCGCGGAGGAATGGTCGGCGTGACGGTGCGGCTGACGAGCCCGTCGCGTTCGAGGTTGCGCAGCGTGAGGGTGAGCATCCGCTGCGACACGCTCGGGATCTCGCGGCGAAGCTCGTTGAAGCGCCTCGGGCCATTCGCCAGCGTCTGCACCACGAGGACGGTCCACTTGTCGCCGATCCGCGACAGCAAAGTGCTGATCGTGCGGCATACGGGGCTCGTCGGGTCTTTCATCGTGGTCACCTATATGTTCCTGTCTCACAAATTTGTTCGTCCCACACAAAAAAGTGCGTTCTTGCGGGCGAGTCGTCGGTGGTTATTTAGGGTGCCTCGGTAACAAATCCATACCAAGGAGGCAATCGTGACCATCTTGCACATCGACGCCAGCATCAATGGCGAAAGCAGCGCCAGCCGTGCCATCACGCGCTCGATCGTCGACCAGCTGACGATCGAGGGCGGCGGCGCCGAAATCGTCCGTCGCGACCTTGCCGCCGAGCCGCTGCCGCACCTGACGCTCGACGCGTTTGCCGACACGTCGGTGCTCGACGAGTTCCTCGCTGCGGACACGATCGTGATCGGTGCGCCGATGTACAATTTCACGGTTCCCACGCAGCTCAAGGCGTGGATCGACCGGATCGTGATTGCCGGGCGGACGTTCCGCTACACCGAGAATGGCCCCGAAGGGCTTGCGAACGGCAAGCGCGTGATCATCGCGCTCGCGCGCGGCGGCTTTTACGACCAAGGCTCGCCCGCGAGCGCGCTCGAGCATCTCGAGACGTATCTCGGCGGCATCTTCAACTTCATCGGGATCGAGCCCGAGTTCGTCGCTGCGGACGGGCTCAGCGTCAGCGCCGAGCAGCGCGACCAGTCAATCAAGAGCGCGCTTGGAGAGACGGTGCGGCTCGCCGCCTGAGCCGCTGTTCAGCGCGATTATCGAATGTTAAGCCCCTGGCTCGGTTTTTCTTCCGGCTAGGGGCTCATTCGATGAATCATCCGTCGCGGCTGGCGCTGGCGCTTCTTGCGTGCAGCATGCTCGTTCCTGTCCATGCGTCCGCCGCTCCGGCGACGACCGCCGCCACGGCGGCGCCGGTGAAGCCGCTCGAAGGATTGAAGTACCGGCTTGTCGGACCATTCCGCGGCGGGCGGGCGACGGGCGTGACCGGCGTTCCGGGGGATCCGAACACCTTCTACTTCGGGTCGGCGTCAGGCGGCCTTTGGAAGACGACCGACGGCGGGATGACTTGGAAGCCTTTGTGGGACAAGTTCCCCGAGGCATCACCGGCGGTGGGCGCGATCGCGGTCGCTCCGTCGAACCCGAAGGTGGTTTACGTCGGAACCGGCGAGGTCAACATCCGCGGCAATGTCGTCACCGGGAACGGGCTTTATAAATCCACCGATGCGGGCAAGACGTGGAGCTTCGCGGGGCTGCGCGACACGCAGGCGATCGGCCGCATCATCGTCGATCCCAAGGACCCGAACCGTGTGTTCGTCGCCGCGCTCGGACATCCGTTCGGCCCGAACAGCGAGCGCGGCCTGTTCCGCTCGACCGATGGGGGCAAGAGCT